>NZ_JAQQPT010000015.1:0-194167 GCF_036688725.1 Pseudomonas lactucae
TGATGCAAAAGTCAGCGATCCGCCCTGGGTCAATTTTCAATCGGCAGGGTGGGTCAGTTTTCAATCAGCGCCAACAGTGATCTGAAGCCGCAGACGTTCGCGGAGAGGCATTGTAAGCCTTTCTACTTCGCCAAGGGCTTCTGAAATCAGATCTTCGAAGATAGAAGGAGCGTGTTGAGTATTTTCGACAAGTACGATGCCCTCTGTGCCCACATCCTCATCCTGTTTTTCGGCAAAATTCCGAACTGACAGAGAACGAGAAATCCCCCCCTTAGCTCCCGCCGGGGAACCATCAGTAGCCAAATACTCATGCCAGCGTGCCCAATCTAGTGGAAGTAATGTGTTCTCACCAACGCGAAAACCGCACGCTATGGCGACTTTGATTTGGTTGAAACGAATAGCGTCGACGAAGGTCTTGGGTTGTTCGGTAAAGACAATACGAACAAGCTCCCAAAAAGCTTTGTCACTTGGTAGTTTCGCTGCTCCTTTTCGATCGGAAAGCTGCGCCCTCAGCTTGCTCGTTTGACGGTACGTATTATTGCCACGCTTGAGTTTTGCCACCTTATCCTCTGAGGAGGATCGATCGGGATAGGCGAAGCAGTGTTTGGAGAGTGGCGAGCGATCAGCGATGTGCAGACCATCGATTAAGGTTCGAACGACCATGGAGATATTAGCGGCTATTTTTCCTGAGGAGCCGATATGTAGGGCGACGTTATATGCGCGCTGTATCGTAGCCGGTGTTAAGTCCCATGGTGTTTCTGAAGCAGCGCATGTGGCGATGATCCGAAGAGGCCGCCCGACATTCAGCAGCGCATGTCCTGGCTTGTTACGCTTTACAAGCAGCTCATTCAACAAGGTAGCTTGATAAAAGTCGCGCCAGTGTTCCGGTAGGGCCTGAACAGGAAGGCCCGGCAGATTCTGTTGTTCGCGCAAGACATTGAGAGCGTCCAGCGCATTGACGTCGTAACCAAGCGCAGAGTGCCAGAAGTAGGGTGGTGTGACGAGGCCACAAAGCGTAGCTAGATCCCAGCGCGCTGCCTTTGACACTTTACCCACATCATCGACTGGCAGGTACCAAAGCAGCCCCCGCGATTCTGCCAATGATTTACCGTTCTCGATGAATTTGAAATAAAAATCATTCATGCTGGTTTGGTCCCATCATTGAGCTGTATTAGGCGAACTTCCTCGGCTACTTTTAATGCAGCTTGAAACATTCGGCGTAGCTGAGTGTAAGCAGGGCTCTCGTCGTTATAGCGGGAGGCAGTGGCAAAGGCAGTTACAACCGGTCGCAAGCTCTCAACTACGGACTCATGGATTTTGGGATCAGATAGCGGCAAAAATTTTCGGCAAGTGTAGCAACTCAAAATAGGATTCTTAGTACACAGAGATTGTCCTGTCGAACAGCCGCCAATGCCGGCAATGGGTATACCGTGAGGAACTCCTCCGATCTGCTGATCTGGATGAAGGCCGAGGAGGGCGGTCTTGTCTATCGTCCGAGTCTTCGCAACTTCCGCTACGTTGGAATAGATGTTGGAAAGGGCAAGCGCCTGGTTGACCCGCTGCGCTTGAGTAGGGGACGCATCAAAATAGACGTTGGCGGTCAACGTTGTTGCATGCCCCATAAACTCGGACAAGGAAATGTGGGATACACCCGAATCGACAAGTCGTTGGGCAGCACTGTGTCGCAAATCTGTTGCACTCCAACGTTGCCCAGTTATCTTTTCTGTCAGCCCTGCGATAGCTAAGGAGACATCCTTGGGAGGCATACGGAAAAATAAATGAGTAGGGTAGTCATTATTTACAAATAAATATGAGCTTGCATCAATGTAAGAGTTAAAAATTTGCACCCAGTCGGTTTTTATTCTGCGAGTGATAAGACGTTTTCTTTCTTTACCTCTTTGCTTTCCAAGAGGCACAGCGATATGGAGCGTCTTTGGATTATATGATCGCACGTCAGCAGTTTGAATACGGGCAATTTGACCAGGCCGAAGGCCAAACTGATGACTTAAAATTAGCAAGGATGCGTCCCTGAGAACTAGAGCGGTCTCTAACTTCAAGCTTTTACTCGCCAAAACTGCTACTTCATCTAGATACTCAATAATCAGAGATTGGTGATCCAGCGGAAGAAAACATTCTTGCATTCGAACGGCTTTATATGTATCCAACTTGGGGGCGGGAAGCAAACTCACGTAATTACTAAAATCTGTCGTCCAGGATCCTAGACCCAACCTGCACATTGAGTGAATAGCGGTTCTTGTTGCAAAGGCATTCATATACGCCCAATTGGACACATTCAGAATCCAGTAATCGCGAAATTTCTGCGGCGATTCGGAGATGGCTAGTATCGTGGAATCAGGTGAGCGAAGAATATTATCGAGAAACATGATTGCTGATTTAACATCTAGGCGCCCCAGCATATCGATTGCGATATGCTTGAATGCTCGTCTCACACCCTGAGGGACCTTGATGAATTTTACAGTGTATTTTTTTCCATCGAACTGAGTCTTCCACTCATCATCGTCCAGCTTTTTGATAATGTTATATTTATCCTCAAAGTCATCGTAATAGCGGACACTGCTTGGTAGTACAGGAAGCGAGTCATCCAATAACAGCTGATACTGGTGAGGGTGACCCTCGCTGTGGTTATCCATTAGCGACCTCCATCAATTTCGCGGAGGGCACTAACAAACGTATCGTAGCTATCTGTCCAAACATCCGCAGATTCCGATTCAAAATAGGCCCGGGCGTAGTGTCTTGGCATGGCTGATGTTGCAGACCAACCAAAAAACACGCGCAATTTATTTGTCGCTGTGTCGAGATCAATCCCCGACTCCATAAACTTTGTTAGCCGATAAACAGCGCATGTATGACGAAGATCATGCGCTGTAATACATTGGCCTCCTCGATTCAATAGAGCCTTTTTCGCTGTCGCGGATAGATGCTCCGAGGCAACCTCAAAAACACGTTGGATGGACCGCAAAGAAATGGGTTTTCCCTTTTGAGATCCAAATAGGTAACTGTGAGTCCGTGTACGTCTATGACCCATGCTCAAGTTATCATTGGCGATCAAGACATCCTGTGAAACAGGTAACTGTCGTCTGGATTGGGAGTTTTTAAGGCTGGGTGCATCAAATCGAGAGTCCTCTTGCTCATATGGGCTCTCGTCGACATTAAGCCAGTAGCGCTCCTTGCCTGTAGCCGCGTCGAAGTCCGACTTAATAGCATCCAACGGCAAAATTGCTATTTCAGATCTTCGTAGACCCATTGTTGCTGCTAGCAAGAAAATCAGGTAATTACGCCACCGTAATTGTTCTGTGCGAAAAGGGCTTTCATTGGATAGAGGGTTAAATACGCGATAAAGATCATCAATCACAATAGACGGTAGAGCCCTTACTGGAGCGGGCGGCCGTGGTTTGCACGGTGCTAATTGTGCATAGAGTCGCTCCAGCCTGAGAACTCTTACTTCTAAAGTTTTACGTAGCTCATCGGTCCATGCTCCGACATGCCGGATTACGTCCAGCATGAAATTAAAAGCAGACGCCCACGTTGAGGAATTGTCCACGCTATCAAAGGTTGCTTGGTTCCTGAGGGACGAAAAAAAACCCGTAAGACCCGACTCGATTTCGTCAAATTGACAATCAGTCAGTAGGACATCAAGCAGATCAGATCCGTACTGACGCTCGAAATGCAGGTACAAACGATCTATCGCGTAAAGATGGCGGCAACGCGTGCTGTCCTCAAGTCCTGCGCGAAGAACGTCAGCCCAAACGGTGGGCCAATATCTCGGCATTCCTAAGGCATCCACTAGAACCCAGCCGCCAAGGGCTTGGGGCGTATGAGGTGATCGTAGTCTGAGACAAGGCATCGTCTGATCGTAGTCAGTGATCTAAAAAATGCCAAGCAAGGAGCAATTATCAAAAACGTTGCTAGGGTTAGCCGGTGGGTGGAAATGCAACGCTTACGGAACGTCCTGTCTTTAACATAATATACATTATGCGTAATATCGCATTGCGTAATGAGAGGCAGTGCCCATCAGATTTCAACGGGCAAAACCCCTTTCAACATCAAACCTGAGCGAAGCCTCCATCCACGAACATTTCGCTGCCTGTCATGAAGCTGCTTTCATCCGATGCCAGGAACAACGCCGCAGCGGCAACTTCTTCCGGCTGACCGATTCGACTCAATGGCAACTGCGCCGTCATGCCTTCAATGATCGCGTCCTTTTGACCTGTACCGGACAGCGCCATGTCCAGCCCCGGTGTCGAAATCGGTCCAGGTGAAAGTACGTTGACGCGAATACCGGTGCCTTTCAGATCCAGCGCCCAGCTCCTGGCGAAGTTACGCAGCGCGGCCTTGGTTGCGCTGTACACACTGAATGCGGGTGTGCCCATGCTGCCGGTGGTCGAGCCAGTCAGGATCACCGAACTACCGGCGCGCATCAGTGGCAACGCTTTTTGCACGGTGAATAGCGTGCCTTTGACGTTGATGCCGAATGTACGATCAAACGACTCTTCGCTGATTGATCCGATGGGCTGGAAATCGCCAAGACCCGCATTGGCAAACAGCACATCTATCCGGCCTTTGGCAGCTTTGACTTGAGTAAAGACACGGTCCAGATCGTCAAGGTTTGAAATATCACCTTGGATGGCCATGGCCTCGTGGCCGATCTGGTGCAGCGCCTTGTCCAGTTCTTCCTGCCGACGTCCGACAATAACCACGTGCGCGCCTTCCGCTGCAAAACGGATGGCACTGGCCAGGCCGATGCCGCTGTTGCCGCCGGTAATCACTGCAATTTTTCCGTTGAGCCTGCTCATGGTGAACTCCCAAAAATGTTGAGGCCCAACTCTAGATCCAAGCTATTCTTTTGAATAGTATGCACCTTTTAGTAAGTACCCCCTTGGAGTTCCAAACCATGGCCAACAACAGCTTTAATTGCGGACTCGAAGCCGCCCTGGCGGTGATTGGCGGCAAATGGAAACCCTTGGTTTTGTATAACCTGGCGAAGAACGTGCACCGGTACGGCGAACTGAGACGTGCGATCGGCGGCGTGACCGACAAGGTGCTGATCCAACAGCTCAAGGAACTGGAACGCGATGAAATCATTACACGCATCGACTTCCAGGAAATCCCCCCCAAGGTCGAGTACTCCCTTACGCCATTCGGGCAATCCCTGGCGATTGCGCTGGGCGGGCTGTGCGCATGGGGCACGGAACATATGCAGACGGTCGAGCGCATCAGTGCACGGCGCACGTCTGCCCTCGCCCATTGCTGAGCCCTGCCCCTGAACCCAACTCAACTAAATGACTATTTAGTTGAGTTAAATGAATAACGGATTTACCGCAGCGACAAAACGCCTCAATAACCACTCGCCGCCGTCATCGCTCCGCCCACAATTGCAATCCCGGAACTGCTGCCCAGACGTGTCGCCCCGGCTTCAATCATCTTCACCGCCGTCGGATAATCACGCACGCCGCCGGACGCTTTCACCCCCACGCTACTACCCACTGTTCTGCGCATCAGCGCCACGTCTTCGACCGTCGCACCACCACGGCTGAACCCGGTGGACGTCTTGACGAACGCCACCGCCAATTCCCTGCAGATTTCACAGGCCTGGACCTTCTGTTCGTCATCAAGCAGGCAGGTTTCCAGGATGACCTTCAACGGTACGTCCCCACAGGCCTGGAGAACCCGGGCAATGTCTTCGCGCACGGCGTCCAGCAAGCCGTCATTGAGCCATCCGATATTGAGCACCATATCGATCTCCCCTGCCCCGGCGGCAATCGCCTGTTGCGCTTCGAAGGCCTTGGTGTCACTCAGGCCGGCGCCCAATGGAAAGCCGACCACGGCGCAAATCACCACCTTGTCGTCGGTCAGGCACGAAGCCGCGTAAGGCACCTGCCCGGAATTGACGCACACCGAATAAAAGCCATGCTCGCGGGCTTCTTCGCACAAGGTGCGGATCTGTTCACGGGAGGCGTCGGGCGCCAGCAAGGTGTGATCGATGTATTTGGCCAATGCGGTGGCTGGAAGACTGTTCATTTAACGGGCCCTTGCCTGTATGTTGCCAATGAATGTGAGGCGTTTGTCACAGTGCTCACGCCAATACGTTACAATACTAACAATTAATGTTACTTATTTAACACCAACAATCAAGCCCTGGAAGACTCGTGGACAGTAGAAAAGCCGAGCGATTGAAGCTTATCCAACAAGCCCTGCAGGACCAGAACGCGATTCACCTGAAGGAAATGGCCGCACTGCTGGACGTTTCCGAAATGACCCTGCGCCGCGATCTCAACCACTTCAGCGATCACCTGCGGCTGTTGGGCGGCTATATCACCCGGGTCGGCAATGACGTCGGCGATTACCGGGTGGCCGAACAGGACACGCGCCATGTGGAAGAAAAACGCCGCATCGGCAAACTCGCCGCGCAGTTGATCCAGGCCGGTGACACGGTATTTTTCGACTGCGGCACCACCTCGCCCTTTGTGGTTGATTTCATCCCTGATGCCTTGGAGTTCACTGCGGTGTGCAGCTCGTTGAACGTGCTGCTCAAGCTGCAGAACAAGCCCAATTGCCACATTGTGTTGTGTGGCGGCACCTTTCATCGCAAGAACCAGGTGTTTGAAAGCAGCGCCGAAAGCAGCATTCTCGACAGCGTGCGCCTGACCTGGGCCTTCGTGACCGCCGCCGGCGTCAGCCAGCAATTTGGTGTGACGTGCTTTAACTTCAATGAAGTCGAGGTCAAGCAAAAGGTCCTGCGCCAGGCTCAGCAACGCGTGTTGCTCGCCGACTTCAGCAAGTTCGACACGGTGCGCACCGCTCACTTCGCTACCCTGGAAGATTTTCAATACGTGGTCAGCGACAAGAAAATCCCCCGTGCTTATAAAGACATCATTCAGGCCAATGGCGCGCAATTGCTGGTTTAACCCAGCAATCGTTGGCGCTCCTGTGCGCTCAAATAGCCAGTGGTGACACTGAACGAAGCGCAGGCTCCGGCCGGCAGCAGACGCACATGACCTTTGGCTTTTTCCGCGTTATAGCCCTCGGGTTCGCAGGTGGACGGCAGCACGAACGCCGCCACTTGCTGGTCCGGCGTGTGCAGGATCCAGCGTGCGGCATGCTCGAATTGCTCGGGACGGTAGCGGGTGTAGAACGCCGCACCGCTGGGATGGTCCAGCAGAAAGTGCGCGTGGCCCGCGGCATCTGTGCCAACGCCGTCGAAGAAAAACACGATCTCGGGATCGTACAGTGACGGCTGTTCGAGGCAGTCCAGTTGATTGGGATGCTCGGCCAGTTGCGCCATATAGGTAGTCCAGGCCGGCGTCGGCTTGACGTGGTCCGGCACGCTGGTGCGCAGGCGCTGGCGCTGCATGCCCAAGGGCTCGATGAACCGCGCGTCCGCCACATACGCGTAGTTCATATGGGCCATGTACATCAGGTCCATGGGCTTGCCGGCCAGGTTCGTCACCTGCATATCGATATCGAACAGCGCCGAATCGGCGCGCAGTGTCACGCTGGGGCACGCCCGGTAGCGATCACCGAAGCCCTTGGCATATTCATACTCACCGCCCAGGCGCACGACGCCCTCGCCCACCTCCAACCAGGCCGTGTCCATGGGTGCGCAGGGCATTTCGCCGTGCAAGGCATGGCTGTCTTCCGGCGCCGGGCAGCCGTTGCGCAGCAGGCCACTGTGAAACATGAAGCAGCCGTAGGTGTCGATAATCGTCGGGCTGGGCCGGGGTTGCTCGAACAGGTTGTTCATGGTCAGGTCGCAACCGTCGAACACGGCCGACCAGATCATCTGCCCCTGATAAGGCAATATCACCAGCCGTCCACGGCTGTTCTCCAGGCCCACGGCCAACACGCCGGACGGATAGGTCCAGGCGCTGACCTTGAAGGCCGGCGATTGCAGGAGGATTTTCTCCCGCTCGCCAAACACCGCCGGGTACAACGGGATACGCGTATTCATGAGGCCACCGCTCCGGTCGCACCCACCGGCAAGGTGCCGGGTTGGCGCATGCACTTGAGCGCATACATCACGATCACAATGAAGCACAGCAACGGCACGCTGTAGGCCAGTTGCATGTTGCCGCCGCTGGCGTCGGACAACAGGCCCTGGAAGATCGGGATCACCCCGCCGCCGACGATGCTCATCACCAGCAATGAACCGCCGACGCCGGTGTCTTCACCCAGGCCATCGATGGTCAGGCCGTAAATGGTCGGCCAGCAAGGACCGAGGAAAATACTCACGCCGACCGCTGCATATACCGCTGAGATGTTCGGCACCAGAATGGTGTAGGCCAGCAGCACGATGCACAGCACGCCGTAGATCGCCAGGACCTTGGCGGGGTGCAGGCGGCGCATCAACAGGTTGGCGATCAGCTTGCCGACAAAGTAGGCGGCAAAGGTGGTGAGCAAAAACCACGACGCGCTGCGCTCGTTCATATTCCCCATTTGCATGGCCAGGCGAATGGTGAAACTCCACACACCCACCTGCGCGCCCACATACAGAAACTGCGCCAGGACGCCAAAGGTAAAACGCGGGTTACGCCACAGCCGTCCCAGGCTTTGACGCACGCTGACCGGTTTGCTGCCGGCGGTTTTGTTACCCTTGCAGGCGGGAAAACGGGTGATGGCGATGAGGATAAACATCAGCACCAGCACGGCAATCATCCACTTGTAGGGCAACAGCGTGGATTGGATCATTTGCAACTGCTGCACGGCCGCCTCGGTGGCGCTCATTTGCGTCAGTTGTTCGGTGGTCGCGTCGGTTTCCTTGAACATCACGAAGCTGCCCACGTAGACCCCGGTCATGGCGCCGAATGGGTGGAAGGTCTGCGAGATGTTCAAGCGCCGGGTCCCGGTTTCCCGTGGTCCCATCAGCGTCGAGTAGGTGTTGCAGGCGGTTTCCAGGAACGACAGGCCGGCGGCGATCACAAACAGCGCCAGCAGGAACATGCCGTACTTGGCCGTGGATGCGGCGGGAAAGAACAGCAGGCAACCCAGCATGTACAGCAACAGCCCGATCAGAATCGTGCTTTTGTAGCTGAAACGACGAACCACCATCGCGGCCGGAATCGCCACGAAAAAGTAGCCCAGGTAAAACGCCGACTGCACAAAGGCCGTCTGGAAATCACTCAGCAAAAACGCTTTCTTGAAGTGGGCGATCAGCACGTCGTTCATGCTCGCCGCCGCGGCCCACAGCGCAAAGATGCTGCACAGCAGGATAAAGGCGAACCAGGGCGTGCGGTTCAGGTAGAAACCATCGGGTGTCTGTTGCAGCGCAGGTTTGTTCATTATTGTTCTCCGGGCTGGGTTGAGGTGCTAGCGCTGTTGCTGGAAGCGATTGAACGTTTCGTTGTCGGGGTAGGAACTCTGCGTACCTAGCCCCATGACCGAGCAGGCGGAATACGCCACCGCCTGTTCCATGGCCTGACGAATATGGCGGTCGCGGTTCCAGTGGTGAATGAAACAACCGATAAAGGCATCACCGGCACCGGTGGTGTCACGGGCCTCGACCCGTATCCCCGGCACCTGGAACTCGCCCTCCTCCCCCACGTACAGCGCACCCTGTTCGCCGAGGGTGACGATCACATGGCGAATGCCGCTGGCCACCAGGCTGCGGGCGGCGGTTCGGGCCGATTCCGGCGAGTCGACGACATGGCCGCTGATCAACGCCAGTTCCGATTCGTTGGGGATCAGGAAGTCCAGTTGCGCCAGATGCTCACGGCTCAAACCGGCCAGGGCCGGCGCCGGGTTGAGCAGCACCGCGATAGCGTGACGGTGTGCGAATTCGATGGCGTGGTAGACGGTTTCCAGATTGATCTCCAACTGCAGCACGATCAGCGAGCACTCACGCAGGTCGGCGGCCGCCGCTTCAATGTCCGCCGGCGACAAATGCGCATTGGCGCCCTTGACGATCAAAATGCTGTTGTGGGAGTCGGCCCGGACAAAAATCGGCGCCACGCCGCTGGAAACCCCCGGCACGCGGTGCACGTAACGGGTGTCGATACCAAAGCGCTGGAAGTTGGCGACGGTGTTGTCGGCGAACATGTCGTCGCCGACCTTGCTCACCATCAGCACATCCGCCCCGAGCTTGGCGGCGGCCACCGCCTGGTTGGCCCCTTTGCCGCCGCAGCCCATGGCAAAACCCGGCGCTTCAAGGGTTTCGCCCTGGGCCGGCATGCGATCGATGTAGGTAATCAAATCCACCATGTTGCTGCCGATGACTGCGATCTTGCTCATTGCTATTCCACCTTGTTGCGGCACGGCCAGGCAGGTCGTGTCGCTCTTGTTTTGTTATTTAAATAACATTAGGTGTGAATATTCAATCTTTTTTTTGCGCACGCAAAAAAAACCGGCCCACTGGGGGCCGGCCGAAAAGGTGTCTGCGTTACAGACTGAACCGGTCCACCGACTGCGACAACTTGCTGGCCAGGCCGGCCAACTCATCGGTGGTCGAAGCGGTTTGACCAATAACGCGGCTGTTGTTTTCCGACATGCCGGCGATCATTTCCACCTGATGGGAGATTTCGTTGCTGGCCAGGCTCTGTTCACCGATGGTGCGCGAAATATCGTTGACCAACTCGGTGGTATTCAGGGTGGCCTGCAGAATGTCGCGGATCGCCTTCTCCACCTCAGCGGTCACGGCCATGCCTTTGTCCACCTGGGAGACGCCCTCCTCCATGCTGGTCACCGCCTCGCGGGTGTTTTGCTGGATACGCCCGACCATGCTGGCAATTTCCTGGGTCGAGGCGCTGGTGCGTCCCGCCAGGCTGCGCACCTCGTCGGCCACCACGGCAAACCCGCGTCCTTGCTCACCGGCGCGGGCGGCTTCAATCGCAGCGTTCAGGGCGAGCAGGTTGGTCTGGTCAGCGATACCCTTGATCACCTGGATAATGCTGTAGATCGCCTCGGACTCCTTATCCAGCGTGCGGATGACCTGGGCCGACTGCTGCGCTGAACGGGCAATGCCGTCCATGTCCTTGACCACCTGGTGGATCACACGGCCGCCATCCTTGGCCAGGGCTTCCGCCTGGTTGGCCATGTCCAGGGCGCGCCCGGCGTGGCGGGTGATTTCTTCAATACTGGCGGTCATTTCACTCGCGGCCGCCGCCATGGTGCTGGCGGCGCCGCTTTGTTGCTGGCTGCTGCCGGCCACTTCATGGCAGCCCTGGCTCAAGCGCTCGCTCATGCTATTGACGCCCTGGGCGTTGCTGCGCACCACCTCGATCATGCCGCGCAGGTCGCGCTGCATGGTAGAGAGGCTGCGGATCAACAGCCCGGCTTCATCGTTGCGACGCGGCTCGACAATCGGCTCGCTCAAGTTGCCCCGTGCGATACTGGCGGCAATGCGGCTGGCGGTTTGCAGCGGGCCCATGATGCTCAGGATGACCCAACGGCCCTGGGCCAGCAGCAGCAACAGGCTGGCAATCAATACCACGCCAAGGGTGAGGTTGGCGTTGTTCAGGGAGTGGTGCGTGCTGGCGCTGGTTTTCAGAGTATGGCTTTCGATCATTTCGCTCAGGGCAGCCATCTGGTCTTCCAGTTGGCTGAAGGCGGTATTGAAGGTATCCAATTCCCCGCGAGCGGCCTCGGGGTTGTCCAGGGCCAATGCGACGATGCGTTCGCCGGCGCCGATGTAGGTGTCCAGGCTGGGTTTGATTTTTTCCAGGCTGACCTTGATCGTTTCTTTCACGGGCAGCTTGAGATTATCCCCCAGCACCTGGCGAAAATGCTCGGCATGCTCCTTCAACGAGCTGTTGACCTCGTCCTTGGTGCTGGTGCTCTTACCCAGGCCCACCAACATGGCCGACAGCACATCGGCGCGCAGGGCATCGTGCATCATGTCGGCTTCCATGTGGTTACGCAGCACGGTCATGCCAACCTCGTTGTCCTGCACCGCATCGCCCATGTGCGTGTTCCCCAAGTAGGCGGCCAGGCTCATGATCAAGGCCGTGAGCAACCCGGTCGCAATCAACAACATCAAGCGTAATTTGATCGTCATGCTGGTTTCCCCATACTTGGACTGCCGGCTGGAAGCCCAACCGCTTGCACACCGCTTCTACTGTTATCGGCAACGGTTGTCTGTTATTGAAGCCTAAGTTTGCGCAATTGCGCGAATACCTTAAGCTGACCGACCTCTGCCCTGCCCGGAACCGCTCATGTCGCGCCGTATTGCCCACCTCGCCCTGCTCCTGGGCTTGATCACTGCCGTCGGCCCGTTCGCCATCGACATCTACTTGCCCGCCCTGCCCACCCTGGGCGCCAGCCTGCACGCCTCGCCGGCGGCGGTGCAGATGAGCCTCACGGTGTTCTTCGTGATCATTGGCGTGTGCCAGCTGTTCTACGGGCCGATCAGCGATGTATTCGGACGCAAGCCGCCGATCTATGCGGGCCTGGTGATCTTTGCCGTGGGCAGCATCGGCTGCGCGCTGGCACCGACCATCGACGTGCTCATCGGTTTTCGCGCCCTGCAGGCATTCGGCGCGTGCGCCGGGATGGTGATTCCCCGCGCGATTGTGCGCGACCTGTACACCGGCCATGAAGCCGCGCGGTTGATGGCGCTGCTGATGCTGGTAATGAGTGTTTCGCCGATCCTCGCGCCCCTGGCCGGCAGCCTGGTGATTTCGCTGTGGAGCTGGCGCGAAGTGTTTGCCGTGCTCGCCGTGGTCGCCGTGCTGTGCCTGGTGATGACCATCGTGCAACTGCCGGAAACCCACCCGGCCGAGCGCCGCCTGGGCAAGACCCTCGGCAGTGCGTTCAGCAGCTACGGGGCACTGCTGCGCGATCCGGTGTTTATCGGTTTGTCGGTGGTGTGTGGTTTTGGCCTGGCGACCTTCTTTGTGTATCTGGGCAGCGCGCCTTTTGTGTACATCGAACACTTCGGCCTGACACCCACGCAATTCAGCCTGTGCTTTGCACTGAATGCCGCCTCGTTTTTTGCCATGAGCCAACTGACCGCCCGCCTGAGCGCGCGCTTTGGCCTGGCACCGCTGATTCGCTGGTCGGTGACGGCCGTGGCCGCGGTCATGGCACTGCTGGCGATCACCACGCTGTGGGGCAGCCACCTGGCCCTGATGATGACCTTGCTGTTTATCGGTTTCGGTTTTCTCGGCTTGCTGCTGCCTGCGGCCGGCGTGCTGTCGCTGGAGGATCACGGCGCGGTGGCGGGTTCGGCCTCAGCCCTGCTCGGCGCGATCCAGATGATCATCGGCGCGGTGTCCATGACCCTGGTGGGGATTTTTGCCGACCACACGCCGGCGCCCATGTTGATCGGTATTGCGCTGTGTGCCGTGGCGGCGCTGCTCACGGTGCTGTGGACGCTGCGCCGCTTGCCCGCGCATCTGGCGAGCGCGCCGCCCTCCGCCTGAGGCGAAGCAACCACTCGTCGGGCCCGGCCGGGATTCATTACAACTATCACCGGCCGGGAAATCACTAACTCCATAGCCCCTCTGGAAACCTATGGAGACTGAAATGACTGATTATCCACGCCCGCCATTCGCCCCCCAGGCCCAGCCGGTACCGGGTACCCAGAAGAAAATGGACCCATACCCGGACTGTGGTGAACAGAGCTACACAGGCTCCGGTCGGTTGGCCAACAAGATCGCCCTGATCACCGGCGCCGACAGCGGTATCGGCCGCGCGGTGGCCATCGCCTTCGCCCGTGAAGGCGCCGATGTGGCCATCGCCTACCTGGATGAGCACGACGACGCCAAGGAAACCGCCCGCTGGGTGGAAGAAGCCGGCCGCCAGTGCCTGCTGCTGCCCGGCGACATCGCCGAGAAAGCCACCTGCCAGGCGTTGGTGGACAAGACGGTCGAACAGTTCGGCCGTATCGATGTGCTGGTCAATAACGCAGCGTTCCAGATGACCCATGAAACCCTCGAGGAAATCGAGGACGAGGAATGGGTCAGGACCTTCGATATCAACATCACCGCGATGTTTCGCATCTGCAAGGCCGCCCTGCCGCACATGCAGCCCGGCAGTTCGATCATCAACACCAGCTCGGTGAATTCGGACATGCCCAAGCCGACGCTGTTGCCCTACGCCACCACCAAGGGGGCGATCGCCAACTTCACCGGCGGCCTGGCGCAGATGCTCGGCAGCAAAGGCATTCGCGTCAACAGCGTGGCACCGGGCCCGATCTGGACACCATTGATCGTTGCGACCATGACCGACGAAGAGGTGCAGAACTTCGGCGGCCAAACCCCGCTGGGCCGTCCCGGCCAGCCTGTGGAGGTAGCGCCGATCTATGTGCTGCTGGCCTCGGATGAAGGCAGCTATATCTCCGGTTCGCGTTATGCGGTGACGGGTGGTAAACCCATCCTCTAAGCAATACAGGGCGAACGCTGTACCTGTGGCGAGGGAGCTTGCTCCCGTTGGACTGCGCAGCAGCCCCATTCTTTTAAAACAAAGAGCGGGGCCGCTTCGCGGCTCAACGGGAGCAAGCCTTCTCGCCACACGTCACTTCAACTTATTGACTGACTGGCATTGCGGCTTGCCCGCCAATCAGCGCTACAAATCAAACCGATCCACCGCCCTGCGTCGTTCATTGTCGTCACGCACGTCATAGCTGGCGGTGGTCTGGATATTGGTGTGGTGCGCCAGTTTCTGCGCAATCGACAGGTCATGCTCTTCGATTACCCGTGTGATGAACGAGCGCCGGAAGTCGTGGGGCATGATCTTTACACCGACCTGCTCACCGCGTTGGCGCGCAATGTAGTAAATCGCATGCTTGGTGATGCGCTCGCGGGTGATATGACTGCCCCGGCGGATACGGTTGAACAGAAAACTATCGTCCTGCTCGCCTTCCTTGAGCTGCTCCCGCCGAAACGCCAACCACGCCTGCAACTTGGCGAACGCCCAGTCGGGTGCGTACTTGACCAATTCCTTGTTGCCCTTGCCGATCACCCGCAGGCTGCGTTCCTCGAAATCGATCTGTGCCAGGTCCAGGTTCACCGACTCTGACTTGCGCATGCCCGAACCATACAGGATGCCGATTACCGCGGCATCGCGCAGGCCCTGGGGGCGCGGGTCGGCGGCGCAGGCTTCCATCATTTCGCGAATCAGCGTACGCCGCAGGTTGCGCCCCTGGCCCAGGCGCGTGCCGGAGGCTGCCTTGACCGTGCGCATTTTGAGCAGTTGCTCCTGGCTGATCAAGCTCATGCGCCAGGCTTCGTTCATCACCCCGCGTACGGCATTCACATACAGCGACGAGGTGTTCGGCGCATAGCCGTCCTCGCGCAAGGCGGCCACCAGCGCGATGACGTGCTCAGGCTGCAGCAGGTGCCAGTCGATGTCTTCCAGGTTGATGTCTTCGAAGCCCAGGCGGTCGGCGGCGTCCTGCAGCACATAGCGCATGGTCAGTTGGCTGGAGGGAGCCAGGCGGGTCAGATAAAGGGTCAGCGGGCTACGGATAGACTCAGTCACGGTAGATCAGCCTTTGGATTAAATACCTCGAACAAGCCATTGTTTAATCGAGGTATTTAGTGAATTGGCGAGGGCCGAGTCTAGCGCAGGACCGGCCCTGTTACCAAATCACGGGGCGGATTCTTCGTCCTCGGTGGGCTCCTGCGGCTGGGTCTGGGCCTGGCTCCAATCGGTGTCCTGCTTCTGCATCAGCGCGAACCAGTGTTGGCGCATGAAGGTGAGATAGGCCTCGGGGGCCTTGGCAAAATCCTTCTCATCGCCATAACAGCCGGGCAACGGCAACTCGGTGCCCTGCTCCTTGTACTGGCTGACCAGCGCCTGTTGGGCGGCGACGCTGCAATCCTTGGGCAACGGCATGCCGCGCAAGGCGCCGGCCTCTTCGTCCCACCAGGCAGCCCCGTAACGGTCGACGCCGCGCAGGCGGTACTTCTGCGACTTGCCCACATGCATGATCAGCTTGAATTCGTTGGGGCTCACATCGCTGGTGCAGGTACGCGAATAACCCACCGTGGCCTGGGTAATGCCGTCGCCAGTAAGGTCGGTGACCTTGGTTGCGCCCCGATCGAAGCGCAGCGACGCGTCGAATTCGCAATGCTGTACGTCGTCATAGAGCATCCAGACACGCTTGGGGTGGGCGCCGTCGATCAAGTACTGCGCCGCATACACAAACGCCGACTGGGTGCCGTCGTCGTCGCGCTCGCTGACTTGCTCGGCGAGCACCAGCAGGTTCTTGCCCTGGCGGTCATCCCAGGTGTAGGCCGCGATTTGCTTGCCACGCACTTCCACGCCTTCGGGCACCTGATCGAGGCTGGTGAGCGCCACGCCGTCGTCGGCGCGCACCGTGGTGACGCACGCTACGCTCATCAACAACCCCATCAACACTGGCCGCAACTGGCCACGCAAAAGTTGCACGCTGTTCATCCCCATACCCTGGCAAGAGAGCGCTTACTTTACCGGCACTTGGGGAGCATTGCAGAGAAGATTGTTGAATAAATTCGCCGGCCGCCCGTTCCCGCCGGAGTTGCAAGAGACGCCCCGCAGACCGTTCCCGGATCGCCCTGAGCCGGCCCTGGTTGATTAGCTGAACCCTAGCTGTCTGCCTGTCAAATAAACGAGTTTTTCATCTGCCTTTCATATCGGTACAACATTTTTGCGCTTAATCTTTAACCCAGCACTTCATGGCAATCCGCGTTTTACCGACTAACCTATTGAAAGCGCTGCAACTTTGGCCGGGACTTTAATCGGCCACCTAGCGTTTCGCCCCAATGTTTGCTGCTGTTTTCACGCTTCAAGTTGTCTCAGCCCCGAGGTTATGAATCTTTGAAACCCTACCCTATTCATTGCGTGTCGATCGTCATCCCGGTCTACAACGAACAAGAAAGCCTGCCTGAACTGCTGCGTCGTACCACCGCCGCCTGCAAGCAACTGGCTTACGAATACGAAATCATCCTGGTGGATGACGGTAGCCGCGACAACTCTGCGCAATTGCTCGAAGACGCCGCCGCCGAAGCAGGCAGCCACGTGGTCGCGGTGATCCTCAACCGCAACTACGGCCAGCACGCGGCGATCATGGCCGGTTTCGAGCAATGCCGTGGCGAAGTGGTGATTACCCTGGACGCCGACCTGCAGAACCCGCCGGAAGAAATCCCACGGCTGGTGGAACAGGCCGCCCTGGGTTACGACGTGGTTGCCACCGTGCGCAACAACCGCCAGGACTCAGCCTTTCGCCGCTGGCCGTCGCGCCTGATCAACCTGGCCGTGCAGCGCTCCACTGGCGTGGCCATGAGCGACTATGGCTGCATGCTGCGCGCTTACCGGCGCACCATCGTCGACGCCATGCTCGCCTGCCGCGAGCGCAGCACCTTCATCCCGATCCTGGCCAACGGCTTTGCCCGCCACACCACCGAGATCCTGGTGCACCACGCCGAGCGTGAGCACGGCGAGTCCAAATACAGCGCCATGCGCCTGATCAGCCTGATGTTCGACCTGCTCACCTGCATGACCACCACGCCGCTGCGCCTGCTGTCCATCGTCGGCTTCAGCCTGGCGGCTTTGGGCGTGGTGTTTGCATTTGCGCTGATCGTGATGCGCCTGGCCTTTGGCGCCCAATGGGCCGGGGACGGCGTGTTCGTGCTGTTCGCGGTGCTGTTCGTGTTCACCGGTGGCCAGTTCATCGGCATGGGCCTGCTGGGTGAATACCTGGGGCGCATGTACAGTGATGTGCGCGCCCGCCCACGGTTCTTTATTGAAAAAGTGCTGCGCAACACCCCCGCAGCACCGGCTCCAGTGGTCGTCGTCGACGGCCTGGCCTCTTCCCATTCCTCCACTTCTTCCGATCAGGTTCAGTCATGAGTTCAAAAGCTGTTGTATTCGCGTACCACGATATTGGTTGTGCAGGCATTGAAGCGCTGCTCGGTTCGGGTTACGAAATTGCTGCCGTATTCACCCATGCCGATGACCCCAAAGAAAACAACTTCTACGGCTCCGTCGCCCAGCTGTGCGCGCGCAATGGCATCCCGGTGCACGCCCCGGAAGACGCCAACCACCCGCTGTGGGTCGAGCGCGTCGCCAAGCTCAACCCGGACTTCATTTTCTCGTTCTACTACCGCAATCTGCTGAGCGAGCCACTGTTGGCCACCGCAGGCAAAGGTGCGTTCAACCTGCACGGCTCGTTGCTGCCTAAATACCGTGGTCGTGCCCCGGCCAACTGGGTGCTGGTCAACGGCGAAACCGAAACCGGCGTGACCCTGCACCGCATGGTCAAGCGTGCCGATGCCGGCGCGATCCTGGCCCAACAGAAAGTCGCCATCGAACTCAGCGACACCGGCCTGACGCTGCACGCCAAGCTGCGTGAAGCCGCCGCAAACCTGTTGCGTGATGCGTTGCCGCAGCTGAGCCAGGGCAAGCTGACCGAAACCGCCCAGGACGAAACCCAGGCGACCTACTTCGGCCGCCGCACCGCGGCTGACGGCAAGCTGGACTGGAAACAACCGGCTCACACGTTGTTCAACCTGGTCCGTGCCGTGACTCAACCCTACCCGGGCGCCTTCTGCGCCGTGGGCGAGCACAAGCTGATCGTATGGCAAGCCGAGGTCGTACAGGGCAACGAAGGCCTGGCGCCGGGCCGTGTGGTCAGCGTCAACCCGCTGCGCATCGCCTGCGGTGAAGACTCCCTGGTGATCAAGTTCGGCCAGCGCAACGACAACGGCCTGTACCTGGCCGGTCCGTCGCTGGCTGACGAACTGGGCCTGGTGGACGGCTCCGTGCTGCGCGGTGCCGAGTCCGGGCGCAAGCCCCGCCGTACCCGCGTGCTGATCCTGGGCGTGAACGGTTTTATCGGCAACCACCTGTCCGAGCGCCTGCTGCGTGACGACCGTTACGAAGTCTACGGCCTGGACATCGGCTCCGACGCCATCGAGCGCCTGCGCAGCCACCCCAACTTCCATTACGTGGAAGGCGACATCAGCATCCACACCGAGTGGATCGAATACCACATCAAGAAGTGCGACGTGGTGCTGCCGCTGGTGGCCATCGCCACGCCGATCGAATACACCCGCAACCCGCTGCGTGTGTTCGAACTGGACTTCGAAGAAAACCTCAAGCTGGTGCGCTACTGCGTCAAGTACAACAAGCGCGTGATCTTCCCGTCGACTTCCGAAGTCTATGGCATGTGCCAGGACCAGTACTTCGACGAAGACACCTCCAACCTGGTGGTCGGCCCGGTCAACAAACAACGCTGGATCTATTCGGTCTCCAAGCAACTGCTGGACCGCGTGATCTGGGCCTACGGTGCCAAGGGCTTGAACTTCACCCTGTTCCGTCCCTTCAACTGGATGGGCCCGCGCCTGGACCGCCTGGACTCCGCGCGTATCGGCAGCTCCCGCGCGATCACCCAGTTGATCCTCAACCTGGTGGAAGGCACACCGATCCGCCTGTTCGACGGTGGCGAGCAAAAACGCTGCTTCACCGACATCGCCGACGGCATCGAAGCCCTGGCGCGCATCATCGATAACGACAACGATGCCTGCAACGGCCAGATCATCAACATCGGCAACCCGGAAAACGAAGCCAGCATCCGCCAGTTGGGCGAAGAGCTGCTGCGTCAGTTCGAAGCCCACCCGCTGCGCGGCAACTTCCCGCCGTTCGCCGGTTTCCGCGACGTGGAGAGCAAGGCGTTCTACGGCACCGGTTACCAGGACGTGGCGCACCGCAAGCCCAGCATCGAAAACGCCAAGCGCCTGCTGAACTGGGCGCCGACCGTGGAGATGAGCGAAACCATCGGCAACACGCTGGACTTCTTCTTGCGCGAAGCGATGTTAGAAATCGCGGATAAACGCTGATGAAGGCAGGCTTGCGCATCGACGTCGACACCTACCGAGGCACCCGTGAAGGGGTGCCCCGGCTGCTCGACACCCTGGATGAAGCGGGCGTGAAGGCGACGTTTTTCTTCAGCGTCGGGCCGGACAACATGGGGCGCCACTTGTGGCGCCTGATTCGCCCGCAGTTCCTGTGGAAGATGCTGCGCTCCAACGCCGCCGGTCTGTACGGTTGGGACATCCTGCTGGCCGGCACTGCCTGGCCAGGCAAGCCGATCGGCCGCGACCTGGGGCATTTGATGCGCCAGGCCAAGGCGGCCGGGCACGAAGTCGGCCTGCATGCCTGGGATCACCACGGCTGGCAGGCCAACACCGGGCGCTGGAGCGAGGCGCAACTGGTCGAGCAGATCCGCCGTGGCGTCGACACCCTGAGCGACATCCTCGGTGAACGCGTCGACTGTTCAGCCGCCGCCGGTTGGCGTGCCGATGAGCGCGTGGTGCAAGCCAAGCAAGGGTTCAATTTTCGCTACAACAGCGATTGCCGGGGCACCAACCTGTTTCGACCGACCCTGGCCGATGGCAGCGCGGGCACCCCACAAATTCCGGTGGACCTGCCGACCTTCGACGAAGTCGTCGGGCCGGTGGTGGCCGCCAAAGACTTCAATGGCTTCATCCTCGACCGCTTTGCCGAGTCGAAGCTCAACGTCTATACGATCCACGCAGAAGTAGAAGGGATTCTGATGGCCCATGATTTTCGCCAGTTGCTCGCCCAGGCAGGGCAGCGCGGCATCGACTTCCAACCGCTGGGCGACTTGTTGCCGGCGGACCTCGCCACCCTGCCTCGGCAACAGCTGGTACGCGGCGCCTTGAGCGGCCGCGAAGGCTGGCTCGGCGTACAACAGGCATGATCCGGCGTTGGGCATTGCCCCTGCTCCTGTTGGCATTCGGCGTGTTTTATCTGCTGCCGCTGGCCACCCACGGCTTGTGGATTCCGGATGAAACCCGTTACGCGCAAATCAGCCAGGAAATGCTGCTGAGCGGCAAGTGGGCCTCGCCGCACTTCATGGGTATCCGCTATTTCGAAAAACCGGCGGCCGGTTACTGGATGATCGCGCTGGGCCAGGCGATCTTCGGGCAGAACCTGTTTGGCGTGCGTTTCGCCTCGGCCTTGAGCACCGGCTTGAGCATCCTGCTGGTGGCCCTGGTGTCGCGCCGGTTGTGGAACGACCCGCAGAAAACCCTGATCAGCAGCCTGCTGTACATGAGTTTCGTCAGCGTCGCGGCGTTGGGCGGCTATGCCAACCTCGACCCGCAGTTCACCTTCTGGGTCAACCTGACGGGCGTGGCCTTGTGGTTCTGCTTCGACAGCACCACGCGCAATGGCCGCCTGGGCGCCTGGGCGTTGCTCGGTTTTGCCTGTGGCATGGGCTTTATGACCAAGGGTTTCCTGGCGTGGTTACTGCCGGTGCTGATCGCCCTGCCCTATGCGATCTGGCAGAAGCGCTTTCGTGAGCTTGTGCTGTATGGCGTGGTGGCCGTGGTGGTAGCAATCGTCGTCAGCCTGCCATGGGCACTGGCGGTGCACCTGCAAGAACCGGATTATTGGCACTTCTTCTTCTGGCACGAGCATATCCAACGCTTTGCCGGTGACGACGCCCAGCATGCCGAGCCGTTCTGGTACTACCTGCCGTTGCTGGTCGCGTTTTGCCTGCCGTGGGTGGCGCTGCTGCCGTCCACGCTCAAGCAGGCATGGCTGGACAAGCGCAGCGCGAACATTGGCTTTGTACTGCTGTGGCTGTTGATGCCGCTGGCGTTCTTCAGCCTGGCCAAAGGCAAATTGCCGTCCTACATCATGCCGTGCCTGCTGCCCCTGGCCTTGCTCATGGGCAACACGCTGGCGGGCAAATTGGCGGCCGGGCGTGGCCGCGTATTGCGCATCAATGGCTGGCTCAATCTGGTGATCGGCGTCGTGCTGTTGCTGGCGCTGAGCTGGTTTCAACTGAAAAAACCGGTGTATGAGCCCGGCCAGGAAACCCTCAGCCTGGTGCTGGTGTTCGTCTTTCTGTTTGGCTGGATCATCGTCAACCTGCTGCAGGCCGCTCGACCTTTGCATCTGTGGGCCGCGCCGGTGCTGGGCAGTTGGCTGATGGTTGCGCTGCTGCCGGCCGCATTGCCGCACTCGGTGGTCTACAACAAGACCCCGGATCAATTCATCATCGATCACTTGCAGGAACTGCAACCGGCCACTGCATTGCTCAGCAATGACCTCGGCGCGGCGTCGGCGCTGTCATGGCGCCTGCAACGCCCGGATGTGACGCTGTACAACACGATTGGCGAAGTGAAATACGGCCTCGCCTACCCGGATGCCGGCCATCACCAGGTGGACCTTACCCAGGTCCAGCAATGGATGAGCGACGCACGCAAAAAAGGCCCGGTCGGCGTGGTGATGCGGGTCAAGGGTGACGATGAAATCGCCGAAGTGAACCTGCTGCCGCCGGACGGCAAGCGTTATGAGCAGGGCAACATCGTGATCCTGATCTTCCCGCAGGTCGCGCCATGATCACCCTGCTGCTGTTACTCGCCGCGTGCCTGCTGACGTGCATGGGCCAGGTGTCGCAGAAGTTCGCCGTGGAAAGCTGGCGCGACCGGCCCGAGGGCTGGGCGCTGAAACTGCGTTCGCCGTGGCTGTGGATCGCGCTGATCTGCCTGGGCCTGGGCCTGCTGGTGTGGCTGCTGGTGTTACAGCGCCTGGAGGTGGGCATTGCCTACCCGATGCTCAGCCTGAATTTCGTATTGGTCACCTTGGTGGCGAGGTTTGTCTTTCATGAGCCCGTCGACGCTCGGCACTGGCTGGGCGTGGCGCTGGTGATCGGCGGTGTCGTGCTGCTGGGGCGTCAGTTATGAGCCGGGTGCAAGGCTTTGCCCTGGCCCTGGGCAGTGTCGCCCTGGTGAGCGCAGCCCAACTGGGCATGCGCTGGAGCATGACGCGCCTGCCGCTGCCCAACGAATGGCTGACCGCCCGGATCGACCTCGGCGCCCTGGGCGTGGTGGCCCTGGCGATCTTCGCCTATGCGCTGTCGATGCTCTGCTGGCTCGGCGCGCTCAAGCACTTGCCCCTGGGCCGTGCGTATTCACTGCTGAGCATCAGCTATGCGCTGGTGTACCTGCTGGCCGCCAGCCTGCCGGTGTTCAACGAACATTTTTCGCTGTCGAAAACCCTCGGGGTGGCGCTTGTCATCCTGGGTGTGCTGATCATCAACTCTCGTCGTGCTAGCGCTGCAAGCCCCAGGAATGCCCCATGAAAATCAGTGTATTTGGTAGTGGTTACGTCGGTCTGGTCCAGGCCACCGTCTTAGCCGAAGTCGGTCACGATGTCATCTGCATGGACGTGGATCAGAACAAGGTCAGGCTGCTGCAGCAGGGCCAGGTCAGTATCTTCGAGCCCGGACTGGCCGCCATGGTCAAGGAGAACCTGGAAAGCGGACGGCTGCATTTCACCTTTGATGAGAAACTTGCGGTCGAGCACGGCGAAGTGTTGTTCATTGCCGTGGGTACGCCTTCGGATGAAGACGGCTCGGCAGACCTCAAGTACGTGCTGTCGGTGGGCGATGCGGTGGCCCGGCATCGGATCGACCCGGTGATCCTGGTGGAAAAATCCACCGTGCCCGTCGGCACCGGCGACACCCTGCGTGCGCATATCGAAAAAGCCCTGCGCGTGGCTGGCCGGCATCTGGATTTCGATATCGTCTCCAACCCGGAATTCCTCAAGGAAGGCTCGGCGGTGGCCGACTGCCGCCGCCCGGACCGCATCATCATCGGTTGCGAGCGCGAAGAAGTGCGCGAGGTCATGCGCGACCTGTACGCGCCGTTCAACCGCAACCATGACCGCATCATCTTCATGGACCTGCGCAGCGCCGAGCTGACCAAGTACGCCGCCAACTGCATGCTGGCCACCAAGATCAGCTTCATCAACCAGATCGCCGAACTGGCCGAGCACCTGGGCGCCGACATCGAAGCCGTGCGCCTGGGGATCGGCGCCGACTCGCGCATCGGCTACCACTTCATTTACCCCGGTTGCGGTTATGGCGGCTCATGCTTCCCCAAGGACATGCGCGCCCTGATCCACAGCGCCAAGCAGGCCAACTGCTCCAGCGACCTGCTCGAAGCCGTGGAAGCCATCAACCAGCGTCAGAAGAGCAAGCTGTTCGATCGCATCAATGCCTTCTTCAAGGGCAACCTGCGCGGCAAGACCTTCGCCCTGTGGGGCCTGGCGTTCAAGCCCAACACCGATGACATGCGCGATGCGCCCAGCCGTGTGCTGATGGAAGCACTGTGGGCCGCCGGGGCCAATGTGCGTGCCTTCGACCCCGAAGCCATGCAGGAAACCCAGCGCATCTATGGCGACGAAGAACGCCTGATGCTGATGGGCACGCCGGAGTCCACCTTGACCGGCGCCGACGCGCTGATCGTCTGCACCGAGTGGCAGCAGTTCAAGGCTCCCGACTTCGACCTGATCCACCAGCGCCTCAAAACCCCGGTGATCTTCGATGGTCGCAACCTGTACGACGGTGAACGCCTGTCACGCAAAGGCTTCCAGTATTACCCGATTGGGCGTGGCGATTCCTGCCAGTTGCCGATTCCCCAGCAGCAGTGGCTGCCACAGGTCGTGGAAGCCTGATACGTGAACAAAACGCAACCGTCACCGCTCACGGCCACCCTGCGCCGCCAGTCCCTTGGGTTGGGGGTGCTGGCGCTGTTGCTGTTTATCGCGGGCAGCTGGCACCAGGCAATCATTGGCTTCGACGCTCGCTTCGTGTTGTTTGCCCAAGAGATGCTGCGCCACGGGCCGGGATTTTTCCCGACCACCTATGGCCAGCCGTACGCTGATTACCTGGCGACCTCGACGCTGATGACCTGGCTGCTGTCGGTGCCGCTGGGCGAGGTCACCAGCCTCACGGCCTGGCTGCCTACCGCCGTGGCATCGGCGACAATCGTGGTGCTGGTGTATCGCCTCACGGCGCCCTACTCCCAGCGCTGGGGCCTGTTGAGCATCGCGATATTGCTGCTCAGCAGCACCTTTATCAGCGAAACCCGTGCCGTGTCCCTGGACCAGATGCTCGCCGCCATCAGCCTGGCGGTGTTTTACCTGGGGTATGCCCATGATCACTTCGGCAAGGGCAAGCGCCTGCATTGGCTGTGCCTGCTGGTGCTCTTCGGGTTTGCGATCCGTGGGCCGATTGGCCTGGTCATTCCCACGGGCATGTTGTGCAGCTATTACCTGATCAACCGGCAGTGGCGCCAACTGTTCAGTTTCGGGCTATTGGCCCTGGCGCTGCTGGCGGCCTGTGTAGGCCTGCTGTTGCTGATGGCCAAGCTCAGCGGCGGTGAAAGCTTCATGCAGGACGTGATCCGCATGCAGTTCCTGGGGCGCATGGATGGCAGCGAAGGCTCCAGCGGCGTGCTGTATTACTTCACCAGCTCCGTGGGCAATTACGCCCTGGCGTACCCCTTGGCGGTGCTGGTGCTGGTGGCCATGGTGGTGAGTGGGCGGCGCGTGCCGGGCCCGGCGCTGCAACTGGTGTGGTACTGCGCGGCCGCGGGGCTGCTGGTGATGGTCGGTCTGTCGATTCCACAGGCCAAGAAAGCGCGTTATGTGCTGCCCATGTTGCCCATGGCGGCCATGATTGCAGCGTATCCGTTCCAGGCCACCCACGGGCGGCTGTTTGCCTGGCTGCGCGGGTTGATGCTGGCGATCTGGACCTTGTTGCCGGCGCTGCTGGTCGTCGGTTTGCTGTTGGCACGCAAGCGCTATCCAGAGCCATTGAGCGACCTTGGCTGGGTGTTCGGCGTGCTCGGTGTCCTGCAGGCATTGACGCTGCTGGCGCTGTTCCTGCCGCGCGCGCGCCCCATGGTACCGGCGTTTGTCGCCGTGCTGGCGGTGTGGGGGACCTATATCGCGGTGGTCGAGCCGTTGGAGCGCGAGGTCTACGACACCCGCACATTCACCCTGCGCGTGCATGAACAGGTGATGCAGCAGCACGCGCCGCTGGTGCTGCATGGCCTGGGTAAAGACGCCAAGGCGATCAAATACATGGTTAACCTGGACTGCGACCGGGTGCCGTTATTCACCCAGCAAGCCACCGACCTCAAACAGCTTCCGGGCCCCGCCTGGCTGGTGATGAGCCAAGCGGACTACGAAGGCTTGCAAGATCCGCGCTTTCGTTCCATTACCCCGACCCTGAGCGGTGAATTCGACAAAAACCCTTATGTGCTGTTGCACTTGCCCGCAACCGTGCAGCCATGATCCACACACGCAGAAAACTCCTACGCATTCAAGCGTAAAGGCTGCTGTCTATTCCCTTTCATACGCGCGAAACGCAGTTGTAAACTCGACGTCCACATGCGGTAAGCATTTACCGCCACTGGCCATGCATGACAGCAAGGACGCCAGGGGCCGTGTCGGTCGTCGCGGTTTACTTCATGAGAGGACAATGCAGTGCCGGATCATGTTTCAGGCAGCCTCCCTGCCCCGTTGGCCCACGATGACCTGCATCAGTGCGCGCCTAAGCTGGACCGACTGATGGCGCTACGTGACGCCCTGGTGGCTTTGAACGGGCCGCTGGCCAGCGACCCCCAACGGCGGGAGAACCTGCGCAAGCGCTTGTTAAGTGCAGAGGTCGATGACCGCGTGCTGGGCAAGCGCTGGACTCGCCCCGACATCCTTCAACCCGTTTGAATCCACTTTTTTTGTATTTAACCTTCACTAATATGCATTGGCGCTGATCAGCGTCCGCACGGCACACTGCGCAGGTTCCTCCCCCAAATGCAGGAACTTTCAAGGACTTTTCCGGGCAACCAGATGAGTCTTTTTTTTGCCCGTCGTTTATGGACTCTTCCTCAATGCTTGCTCGCTGGTTTCCCGCTGCTATCAATACCCGCCCCTCTGAATGGAGCCGCGCCGCCATCGGCATGGCCCTGGGGACGCTGTTCAGTGTCTGGCTGTGTGGTCAGGTGTTTGGCATGGAGGTGGCGCTGCACCTGCTCGGCCCGCTCGGCGCCTCGGCGGTGCTGTTGTTCGCGGTGTCATCCGGTGCACTGGCCCAACCCTGGTCGATCATCGGCAGCTACCTGTGCGCAGGCGTGGTGGCGTTGCTGGTCGCCCGCGTGCTTGGCCGTACGTTGGGCGGTGCCTGCCTGGCGGCGGGCATGGCCGTGGTGCTGATGTGCTGGCTACGCTGCCTGCACCCACCGGCGGGTGGCCTGGCCATGACCCTGGTCCTGGCC
The DNA here is from genome assembly GCF_036688725.1 of Pseudomonas lactucae. Lineage (NCBI taxonomy): Bacteria > Pseudomonadati > Pseudomonadota > Gammaproteobacteria > Pseudomonadales > Pseudomonadaceae > Pseudomonas > Pseudomonas lactucae. The sequence goes on from NZ_JAQQPT010000015.1 coordinate 27,033, forward strand.
GACCCGGCCTCCGCCGCCCTGGGCTGGCATGAGTTGGGCGCCGTATTGCTCGGTGCCGGGGCTTTGTTGACGTGCGCCCTGGCCTATAACAACGCCACGCGCACGCGCTACCCCAAGGGCGCAGCGCCGTCACCGGCAGTCATTCTGAATACCCCGAATGCCGCGCGCGATCCGGAGGTGACCGCCGCGGACCTGAAACTGGCCCTGGCCGAGATGGAACAGTTCTACGACGTGGCGCCCAATGAGCTGGAACAGTTGATCAACACCGCACAAATCCATGCGCGTCGACGCAGCATCGGTGAAGTCCTGGCCAGCCGAGTGCCTTGAGACAGCGCCGGCGCGCTGCATAAATGCAAAAACGACCTGCATGATTCCGGGTTGTACTGGGCAAATTTGCACTGGTACGATCATGAGAGAGTTCGCCCGCGAACATCTTGATAAAGAACAATAAAAGCAGGGAGTTAGAGATGACTGCTCAGGTTCCATCCGAAGCAAGCCGCGCCGATGCCCCTCAGGATGAGGTACTGGCCGACGTGCGAAACCATATCGGCCACCTCACCCTCAACCGCCCCGCTGGCCTGAACGCCATTACCCTTGAAATGGTCCGCCGCCTGACCGCGCAACTGCAGGCCTGGGCGGACGATCCACAGGTGTATGCAGTGGTGTTGCGCGGTGCCGGCGACAGAGCCTTCTGTGCCGGTGGCGACATTCGCTCGCTTTACGACAGTTTCAAAAACGGCGACACCCTGCACGAAGACTTCTTCGTCGAGGAGTACGCCCTGGACCTGGCCATCCACCATTACCGCAAGCCGGTCCTGGCGTTGATGGACGGGTTCGTCCTGGGCGGCGGCATGGGCCTGGCCCAGGGCGCGGATCTGCGCATCGTCACCGAACGCAGCCGCCTGGCGATGCCGGAGGTTGCCATCGGCTATTTTCCGGACGTGGGCGGCAGTTACTTCCTGCCGCGCATACCCGGCGAACTGGGGATTTACCTGGGCGTCACCGGGGTCCAGATACACGCCGCCGATGCCCTCTACTGCGGGCTGGCCGACTGGTTCCTGGACAGCGCCAGGCTTGCGGACCTGGACCAGAAACTCGATCGCCTGCAGTGGCACGACTCCCCGCTCAAAGACTTGCAAGGCGTACTGGCCAAACTGGCCGTGCAACAACTGCCCGACGCGCCTCTGGTGGCATTGCGTCCGGCCATCGATCATTTCTTTGCGCTGCCGGACATCCCGAGCATTGTCGAGCAATTGCAGGAAGTCACCGTTGCCGACAGCCATGAATGGGCCCTGACCACCGCCCACCTGATGCAAACCCGCTCGCCCCTGGCCATGGCCGTGACCCTGCAAATGCTGCGTCGCGGTCGCCGCCTGCCACTGGAGCAGTGCTTCGCGCTGGAATTGCACCTGGACCGCCAATGGTTCGAGCGCGGCGACCTGATCGAGGGTGTCCGAGCGCTGATCATCGATAAAGACAAGCGTCCGCGCTGGAACCCGCCAACGCTTCATGAACTGGCGGCTGCCCGTGTCGAAAGCTTCTTCCAACACTTCGAGCAGGTTGCGAGATAAGTCATGCAAGACATTGAATATACAGAAGAACAAGTAATGATCCGCGACATGGCCCGCGATTTTGCACGGGGTGAAATCGCCCCTCACGCTCAAGCCTGGGAAAAAGCCGGCTGGATCGACGACGCACTGGTGGCGAAGATGGGCGAACTGGGCCTGCTGGGCATGGTTGTGCCGGAAGAATGGGGCGGCACCTACGTCGACTACGTGGCCTATGCCCTGGCCGTGGAAGAAATCTCCGCCGGGGACGGTGCCACCGGTGCACTGATGAGTATCCATAATTCAGTCGGTTGCGGCCCGATCCTCAACTACGGCACACCCGAGCAGAAGCAAACCTGGCTGGCCGACCTTGCCAGCGGTCAGGCGATTGGCTGCTTTTGCCTGACCGAGCCTCAGGCCGGGTCCGAAGCGCATAACTTGCGCACCCGCGCCGAACTGCGTGATGGCCAATGGGTGATCAATGGCGCCAAGCAGTTTGTCAGCAATGGCAAGCGCGCCAAGTTGGCCATTGTCTTCGCGGTGACCGACCCGGCGTTGGGCAAGAAGGGGATTTCCGCGTTTTTGGTGCCCACTGACACCGCCGGGTTTGTCGTCGACCGCACCGAACACAAGATGGGCATTCGCGCCTCGGACACCTGCGCCGTCACCCTCAACCAATGCACGGTGCCCGAAGCCAACCTGCTCGGCGAACGCGGCAAGGGCCTGGCGATAGCGCTGTCCAACCTCGAAGGCGGTCGCATCGGCATCGCGGCCCAAGCCCTGGGTATCGCCCGCGCCGCGTTTGAAGCCGCGCTGGCCTACGCCCGTGACCGGGTGCAGTTCGACAAGGCGATCATCGAGCACCAAAGCGTGGCCAATCTGCTGGCCGACATGCAAACCCGCCTTAATGCCGCACGCCTGCTGATCCTGCACGCGGCGCGCCTGCGCAGTGCCGGCAAGCCTTGCCTTTCGGAAGCCTCCCAGGCCAAGCTGTTTGCCTCGGAAATGGCTGAAAAAGTCTGCTCGTCAGCGATGCAGATTCACGGCGGTTATGGGTACCTGGAGGACTACCCGGTGGAACGTTACTACCGGGATGCGCGGATCACGCAGATATACGAAGGCACCAGCGAGATTCAGCGGATGGTGATTGCCAGAGAGCTCAAGCACTACCAACTCTGACTGACACACCACAAAGCCAATGTGGGAGGGGCGGTGCAACGACGCCCCTCCCACATATGTATCTCAGTGCTTGAAAGGTCGCTTACTCGTCCTTGAACTCCGGCGCCCGCTTGGCCACGAACGCGGCCATGCCTTCCTTCTGATCCTGTGTCGCAAACGCCGCATGGAACACCCGGCGTTCAAAACGCACGCCTTCGGACAGGCTCACTTCAAACGCGCGGTTCACGCTTTCCTTGACCATCATGCTGATCGGCACCGATTTACCGGCAATCAACGTGGCGACCTTCAGCGCCTCGTCCAGCAACTCGTCGGCCGGCACGATGCGCGCCACAATTCCGCAGCGCTCCGCTTCCACCGCATCGATAAAGCGCCCGGTCAGGCACATTTCCATGGCCTTGGCCTTGCCCACCGCGCGGGTCAGGCGCTGAGTGCCGCCCATGCCCGGCAGAACGCCGAGGTTGATTTCCGGCTGGCCGAATTTGGCGCCGTCGCCGGCCAGAATAAAATCGCACATCAGCGCCAGCTCACAGCCGCCGCCCAGGGCAAAACCGTTGACGGCGGCAATGATCGGCTTGCGGCGGTTGGCCACGCGGTCGCTGTCGCTGAACAGGTCGTCGAGGTAGATCTGCGGGTAGGTCAGCTCGGCCATTTCCTTGATGTCGGCACCGGCGGCAAACGCTTTTTTCGAGCCGGTCAGCACGATGCAGCCGATTTGCGGATCAGCTTCCAGGCCGTCCAGCGCCTGGTTCAACTCGCTCACCAACTGCGCGTTCAGCGCGTTGAGGGCTTGCGGACGATTAAGGGTAATCAGCCCGACACGGCCCTGGACTTCGAGCAAGATCGTTTCGTAACTCATCTATCGGCTCCTTAAAGATTGCGTGAAATGACCATGCGTTGGATATCGCTGGTGCCTTCGTAAATCTGGCAGACCCGCACATCGCGGTAGATCCGCTCCAGCGGGAAGTCGCTCAGGTAACCGTAACCACCGAGGGTTTGCAAGGCGGCCGAGCAGACTTTCTCGGCCATTTCCGAGGCAAACAGCTTGGCCATGGAAGCCTCCACCAGCGCCGGCTTGCCGCTGTCGCGCAGGGCCGCGGCGTAATGCACCATCTGCCGGGCCACGGCAATTTGCGTGGCCATGTCGGCCAGGCGAAACGCCACGGCCTGATGTTCGATCAGCGCCTTGCCGAAACTTTCGCGCTCACGGGCATAATCCCGCGCCGCCTCGAAGGCTGCGCGCGCCATGCCCACCGCCTGCGAGGCGATGCCGACGCGCCCCCCTTCAAGGTTGGCCAGGGCAATCCTGTAACCCTCGCCCTCCTCGCCCAACCGGTTGGCCACCGGCACCTTCACGTCTTCAAACAGGATCTGGCAGGTATCCGACGCATGCTGGCCGAGTTTGTCCTCGACCCGCGCCACGCTGTAGCCCGGTGAATCGGTGGGCACGATAAACGCGCTGATCCCGCGCTTGCCGGCGGTCGGGTCGGTGACCGCGAACACAATCACCACGCCGGCGTTTTGCCCCGAGGTGATGAACTGTTTGCAACCGTTGAGCACATAGTGGTCGCCATCAAGGCGCGCACGGGTTTTCAGGCTGCTGGCGTCGGAGCCGGCCTGGGGTTCGGTCAGCGCGAAGGCGCCGAGCATGGCGCCGCTGGCCAGGGGCGTGAGGAATTGTGCTTTCTGTTGGGCGTTACCGAAGGTGAGGATCGGCACACACCCGACCGAGTTGTGCACGCTCATGATGGTCGAGCAGGCGCCGTCACCGGCGGCGATTTCTTCCAGGGCCATGGCGTAGGCCAAGTAACCGGTGTCGCAACCGCCCCACTGTTCCGGCACCAACATGCCGAAAAAGCCCAGCTCGGCCATCTCGCCGATGGCTTCTCTGGGAAAGCGGTGCTCGCGGTCCCACTCGGCGGCGAAGGGTTTCAGACGCTCCTGGGCAAATTGCCGGGCCGCGTCACTGATTTGCAGCTGTTCGTCATTGGGCAGCATGGGGGACAGTCCTTAATACAGGCATTCGACGGCCATGGCCGTGGCTTCACCACCGCCGATGCAGATAGCGGCAACACCGCGCTTGAGGCCTTGCTGGCGCAGGGCCGAGAGCAGGGTCACCAGGATCCGCGCGCCGGAGGCACCGATCGGATGGCCCAACGCACAGGCACCGCCGTGCACATTGACCTTGGCATGGGGGATGTCCAACTTGCTCATGGTCACCAGGCTGACCACGGCGAAGGCTTCGTTGATCTCGAACAGGTCGACGTCAGCCAGGTCCCAGCCGGTCTTGCTCATCAGCTTGCGAATCGCGCCCACCGGCGCCACCGGGAACAGCCCCGGCTCATCGGCAAACGCCGCATGACCGTGGATGACGGCCAACGGTTTGAGCCCACGCTTGCGCGCCTCGGATTCGCGCATCAGCAGCAAGGCCGCCGCACCGTCTGAAATCGAACTGGAGTTGGCCGCCGTCACCGTGCCGCCTTCGCGGAACGCCGGTTTCAGGCTGGCGATCTTGTCCAGCTTGGCCTTGGGCGGCTGCTCGTCATGCAGGATGGTCTTCTGCTCCTTGCCCACGGTGACCTGTACCGGAACGATCTCGGCGGCAAAACTGCCGTGGGTGATCGCTTCCTGGGCGCGGGTCAGGGAGGCGATGGCGAAGGCATCCTGGGCCTCACGCGTAAAACCGTTATGCAGGGCGCAGTCTTCGGCGAAGGTGCCCATCAGGCGGCCCTTGTCGTAGGCGTCTTCCAGGCCATCGAGGAACATGTGGTCGAGCACACGGCCGTGGCCCATGCGGTAGCCGCTGCGTGCGCGGTCCAGCAGGTAGGGCGCGTTGGACATGCTTTCCATGCCGCCGGCGACCACCACCTCGACGCTGCCGGCCAATAGCGAATCATGGGCCAGGATGGCCGCCTCCATGCCGGAACCGCACATTTTGTTGAGCGTGGTGCAGCGCGTGGACTTGTCCAACCCGGCGCCCAATGCCGCTTGGCGGGCCGGCGCCTGGCCGAGACCGGCGGGCAGCACGCAGCCGAACAGCACTTCATCCACCGCATCCGGGGCGATACCGGCACGCTCCACCGCCGCACGAATCGCGGCCGAACCCAACTGCGCGGCAGTCAGGCCCTTGAGGTCGCCCTGGAAGCCGCCCATGGGCGTGCGCACGGCACTGACGATAACGATAGGATCGTTCATGACTACTCCTCCTTACTTGGCTGCCATGCGCAAGGCACCGTCGAGACGGATCACCTCACCGTTGAGCATGCTGTTTTCAATAATGTGCCGCACCAGCGCGGCGTATTCGGCCGGTTTGCCCAGGCGTGGTGGGAATGGCACGCCGGCGGCCAGGGAGTCGCGCACTTCTGGCGTCATGCCGGCCATCATCGGGGTTTCGAAGATGCCGGGAGCGATGGTCATCACGCGTATGCCAAAGCGCGCCAACTCGCGGGCGGCTGGCAGTGTAAGGCTGGCGATCGCGCCTTTGGAGGCCGCATACGCCGCCTGGCCGATCTGGCCGTCGAACGCCGCCACCGAGGCGGTGTTGATGATCACACCGCGCTCGCCATCGGCATTGGCGTCGGTTTCAGCGATGGCCGCCGCCGCCAGGCGCAACAGGTTGAAACTGCCGATCAGGTTGACGTTGATCACCTGGGCAAAGCTCTCCAGCCCGTGGGGACCGTTCTTGCCGAGGATTTTCTCGCCGCGCACCACACCCGCGCAGTTGACCAGCCCGTGCAAGCCACCAAAGGCTTGCACGGTGGCTTGCACGGCGGCTTCGGCAGCGGCCTGCTGGCTGATATCGGCCACGGCGCTGCGGGCGTTATCCCCCAGTTGCTTGGCCTGGGCCGCCACCGCGTCGGCGTTCAGATCCACCAACATCACCTTGGCGCCCGCCGCGATGAGCATCTGGGCCGTGGCCGCCCCGAGGCCCGAAGCGCCGCCGCTGACCAGAAAAACCTTGTTTTCAATCTGCATCATTGTTTCCTTGTTCGATGGACCCGGTAACGAGCGTATGGGCCGAATAGTCGCTTCAGCGTTGCGCAGCGACAATGGTCAAAGCCTTCAACATGGCTGACCGTTTTGGCCAATCCCCATTGATCTTAGCCCGTACCGATCCTGCGGCCGGTTCAAGCAACTGAGCGGATGCGTGTTTGACACCTGCCTTGGTCTGACCGAAGCTGACGACTTTGCCTACGCTGCCCGAGCTTTTGGACACCCGCATGTCAAAGTCACGCCGTTCTGCCCTTGTCGGCCTCTGCGCCTTGTTGTCGATTGTGCTGATCACCTGGTACGTCACCCGCTCCACCCCGGTGGCTGTAACACCCGCCATTGCCCATGGTTACGCCAAAGCCCTGAAGCAGGCGCGTAACGGCGAGCCTGGCGCCGCACGTGTGCTGTATCAGCAACTGGGCCGGCCGGACTTGTCCGATGAACGCCGGGTCGCCTTGCATGCCGAACTGCCTAACTACCCCAGCCCGCAAGCCTTGAAACTGGCCGATAAGGACCTGTCCAACGCCTCCCCCCTGGTCCGAGAAGCGGCGATCCACAGCATTGTCGGCCTGGTGCCCACCGGCCAGCGCACACTGTTGCTCGGCCCGGTGCTGGATGATCCCGAACAACCTGTGCGGTTTGCGGCGGCCAACGCCTTGCTCGGCCTGTCGCCGGACACCCTGGGCCTTTATTTCGGACCGTTGCAGCAGGTGCTGGATGAATTTGTGAAAACACTCAAGGCCGAGCCCGAAACCGCCGAAAGCTGGATTCAACTGGCACGCCTCTACATCCACAGCGCCCTGCTGCCCGAGGCGCAACACGCGCTGGAACAAGCCATGCGCCTGCAACCGGAAAACCTGCGCGCGGTGGTCGCACAGATCGAGCTGCTGGATAAACAAGGCAAGAGCGACGAGTCGCGGCAACTGCTGGCCCGGCAACTGGCGGCGCACCCGGAATCGGCTTATCTGCAACACGCCCTGGGCCTGTGGTTGCTGCACCACGGCGAGCGGCCTTATGCCCTGCTGGGCCTGTCCAAGGCGGTGGAGCTGGAACCGGATAATCAGGATTACCGTTACGACCTGGCCACCACCCTGCATGACCAGCAGGAACTGGAAGCTGCCCAGCGTCAGCTGGAAGAAATCGTGCAGCGCCACCCGGCCAATCGCAAGGCGCGCGTGCTGCTGATCAACTACTGGAAAGAAGGCGGCCAGTTACAGAATGTGCAGGTGCTGCTGGCGCAGCTGGAACAACAGAACCCGGACGACCCGGCTCTGCAACAGGGGCTGTGAGGCGCGCTGCAACTTATTGAAAAAACTCCTGACGGTCCACAAATTGAAGCTTTTGGTTGAACGGCTGCAAAGTGCCATGGTCAAGTGAACATGGCATGTCGTCAGCGGCATGCACCTCTATTTGTCTGTGACTCGAGGGCACTACTTGTCTACATCCACAGAGCAACTCAGCGAAAAAGCGGCCATCGGTATCGAAGGCCTGGATGACATCCTCCGCGGAGGCCTGTCGCGCAGCCACCTGTTTCTGTTGGAAGGTGAGCCCGGCACAGGTAAGACCACCGTGGCACTGCACTTCCTGCAGGCCGGCGCAAAAGACGGCGAACGTAGCCTGTACATCACCCTGTCCGAGACCGAGCGGGAATTGCGCCAAGGTGCCGAGTCCCATGGCTGGAACCTGGACGACAACATCCACATCTTCGAACTGACACCGCCGGAAAGCCTGCTCAATGCCGAGCACCAGCAGAGCCTGTTGTACTCCTCCGACCTGGAACTGGGTGAAGCGACGCGGCAGATCTTCGAAGTGGTCGAGCGGGTCAAACCCACCCGCGTCGTCATCGACAGCCTTTCGGAAATCCGCCTGCTGGCGCAAAGCTCCCTGCGCTACCGAAGGCAGATCCTGGCGATCAAGCACTATTTTGTACGTTATGACGCCACGGTCTTGCTGTTGGACGACCTGACCACCGAGTCCCTCGACAAAACCGTGCACAGCGTGGCCCACGGGGTGATTCGCCTGGAAGAGTTGACCCCCAACTACGGCGCTGAACGCCGCCGGGTACGTATCGTGAAATACCGTGGCCAGAAATACCGTGGCGGCTTTCACGACTTCACCATCATGCAGGACGGTATCCATGTGTTCCCACGCCTGGTCGCGGCCGAACATCGCGGTGGCTATATACGCCAGACCCTGAGCAGCGGCATCGCCGAGATGGATGCCTTGATGGGCGGTGGCGTCGAGACCGGCTCCAGCAGCCTGATCCTCGGCCCCGCCGGTACCGGCAAATCGCTGATCTCGATGATCTTTGCCGCCGCCGCCGTGGCACGCGGCGAGAAGGCCGCACTGTTCATCTTCGACGAAGAGTTGGGCCTGCTGTTCGAACGCATGCGCAACATGGGCATCGACCTCGCGGCCCTGCAGGCCACCGGCAACCTGCTGATCGAACAGGTGGACGCCGCCGAGCTGTCCCCTGGCGAGTTTTCCCACCGCGTAAGGCGTTGCGTCGACGAGGGCGGGATCAAGACCGTGATCATCGACAGCATCAACGGTTACCAGGCGGCCATGCCGGAGGAAAACGCGCTGATCCTGCACATGCACGAGTTGCTGCTGTACCTCAACCGTCGTGGCGCGGCGACGTTCATGACCGTCGCCCAGCACGGGCTGGTCGGCGACATGCAGACCCCGGTCGACATTACCTACCTGGCCGACACGGTGATCCTGCTGCGCTACTTCGAGGCGCTGGGCAAAGTCCGTCGGGCCATTTCGATTATCAAGAAACGCACCGGCTCCCACGAATCGACGATTCGCGAATATCGCATCAGCGGCAATGGCTTGACCGTGGGCGAGCCGCTGGACAACTTCCAGGGCGTATTGCGCGGCATTCCTATCTACATGGGCGCCGGTTCGCCCCTGCTCAAGGATGAGGGATAGTGCCGCACCTGACTGCCTTCTCCGAGCGCGCGATCATCCTGGCCCCGCTGGGACGTGACGGCGCACTGGCGCTGATGATGCTCAAAGAGGCCGGCTACAGCGGCATGGTCGCCACCAGCCTGCCGATGCTGTGCGAGGCGCTCGAACAGGGCGCGGGCCTGTTGATCATCGCGGCCGAAGCCTTGCGCGGGGTCGACCTGGAACCGCTGCTGGAGTACTTGCACCAGCAACCGGCCTGGTCGGACATGCCGATCGTGCTGATGACCCATCACGGCGGCAACGAACAGAACGGCGCGTCGCACCTGAGTGGTTTGTTGGGCAACGTCACCTTCCTGGAGCGCCCCTTCCATCCCGTCACCCTGATCAGCCTGGTCAGCGCGGCCTTGCGCGGCCGGCGTCGCCAGTACGAAGCCCGTGACCGCCTGATCGACTTGAGCGAAAGCGAACTGCGTCTGCAACGCACCCTGGAAACCCTGGAGCAGCAGGTCGAGGAGCGCACGGCGCAACTGCGCAGCAATGAAGAAGCGCTGCGCCAGTCGCAGAAAATGGAAGCCGTGGGCCAATTGACCGGCGGTATTGCCCACGACTTCAACAACATGCTCACCGGCATCATCGGCAGCCTCGAGTTGCTGCGCAGGCGTGTGGCACGCGGCAAGCTGGACGACCTGGACAGCCTGATCGACCTGGGGGTCACCTCCGCCAACCGCGCGGCCGGGCTCACCCACCGCCTGCTCGCCTTTTCGCGTCGGCAATCGCTGGACTCCAAACCGGTCAATATCAATGAACTGGTGGTGTCCATGGGCGCCTTGCTGCAACGCAGCATTAACGAGAGCATCACCCTGCAGATGCGCTTCGACGATGACCTGTGGACCGCCGAAGCCGACCCCAACCAACTGGAAAGCGCTCTGCTCAACCTGGTACTCAATGCCCGGGACGCAATGCCCAACGGCGGCAAACTGGTGGTGGAAACCACCAACCGCCACTTGGACTCTGTGTTTACCGCCGCCTATGGCACCCTCGCGCCGGGCGATTACGTGGAGCTGAGCATCAGCGACAACGGCTGCGGCATCCCCGAGAGCGTGATCAATCGCGTGTTCGATCCGTTTTTCACCACCAAGCCGATCGGCCAGGGCACGGGCCTTGGGTTATCGATGATCTACGGGTTCGCCCGCCAGTCACACGGCCACGTCACCCTGCACAGTGAAGTCGGCAAAGGCACCACCGTCAGCCTGTTCCTGCCGCGGTATATCGGCGAAATGGCCAAGGTCGAGCCCACCAACGCGGCGTTGCTGCCATTTGCCAATGCCGGCGAAACCGTGTTGATCGTCGAAGACGACCCCGCCGTGCGCGTGCTGGTCTGCGCGGTGCTCAAGGAACTGGGCTACGCCTATGTCGAAGCCGGCGACGCCAACGCCGCCGTGCCGATCATCGAATCCGAACAACGCATCGACCTGCTGATCAGCGATGTCGGCCTGCCGGGCATGAACGGCCGGCAACTGGCGGAAATCGGCCGGCAAATTCGTCCCGAGCTGAGAGTGTTGTTCATTACCGGTTATGCCGAACATGCCGCCGTGCGTGGCGGGTTCCTGGAGCCTGGGATGCAGTTGATCACCAAGCCGTTTACGTTTGATCTGTTGACGGCGAAGGTGCGGGAGATGATCAAGCAGTAACGTGCTTAAAGAGCCGGAGAACTGATTTGAAACGATTGGAGATAGCCTGATCCGTAAGAGATAGGAACCGGGTGTTGTAATCCAGGCACATAGGGGCAAACCCTGCTGGATTCATATCGGTGGGACTGTCGCCCTCTCGCCTGGTTATTCCGATGCCGCCAATCTCCGACGTCAGTCATTTGCCTCAAACGCCTCGTTCGATCCCTCCCCTGTATCAAGCGCCCGCGTCGCGGCTGTCATCGGCGGCCGGCACGTCACCGCAGACACCGCGCGAAAAAGGTGACAGCGAACTCGCTCAACTGTATGAAAATCGCCTCCGGGAAAACGACAACAGCACACACACCTCACACATCGGTGGCTTACGCCTCGAGCGTATTCCAGCGTCGTCAACATTCGGGCAATGGCGCCAACACTTGCAGAAACTGCTGCAGATGCCTGATTTCGTCAATTGGGCAAACGAACACCACGTAGACCTTTCCAAGCCCCTGACGATTTTTCCGCCGCGTGGTGTGACGCCGGCCCGGATTGCCTGCGTATTGAAAAGCGATGGCAAGGCAGGGTCCAGTATGCCCTCGATTCGGCAATTCCCTGCCTTCCCACGTTCATGGCCCCTGATTACGCAGGCGGCCACGGTGCTGGCTAACGGGCAGTTAATGGTACAGCTGGAAAAGGATGGCTCGGCCAGGATGAGCGACGTGGCACGGTTTTATGGCGAACGCCTGCCACAGACCCAGAAGCAATTGCATAAGCGGGTCGAGGAATTGCAGATGAGTGGGGTACTGGGTACCGGGGTCCTTGATAACGAACAGATACGCATGCGCTCGGACGATGCCCTCGATTACGAACAACAGAAACTGGGCGATATCCAGAATCGCCACCGATTCAATGACGTGCTGAAAAACCAGTTTCTGACGCGCTATGTCCCGCAGCTCCTGGAGGTTGAGGAACTCGCTAAGCTGCCTTCCACCGACAAACGTTATCTGAGCCCGGACCGGCTAGAAGTTCGTCACAAAGAAATCATCGAGCAGTGTCTGGAGGCAACCTCCATGCCTGTTGCCGAGCAATCCGGATATGCGCGGACTCAGGGCCTGGCAACGGATGAGCGGGTCAGCCTGAAGCGCTATATCGAAGATAATGGTTGGTTGATGCCCACTAACAAGAACGAGCTTGGGTGTTTGTTTGACAGCAACATGGGGTCGGTTCCTGTGAGACCCGCCCACGGCGACTTCGGTGGTGCACTGTCCTGGCCAATGCCTGCGAGCGATCAAGACCTGCGCGGGGCTTATTACCACCCGATTCAGTCGATTGGCGCTGTTGCGGAGCATGGCCTGTTCAAGCTGCTCACACAACGATTCGACTGGAATGAAGCCACGCTGGCTCATCCTCGTGCGTTTATCGAGCAATTGCTTGAATCGCCCATCGCCAAGGAAGTGGGGACAGAGCTGAATGCCAAATACGGCGGCGCCTCCAGCGCATCCAGTGTTTCAGACTGGGCGCTCACGGCGCTTCAGGTTTCTCTGGATAAAGAGACGCTGCTTGATCAATCGCAAACATCCAAGCGAACCCGCGTGGCCGGTTTCGACTTGGCCGACTCCAGGCACGTCACACAACACCCGTCACAGGTGGTGCAAGCGCTGGCGGCACATCTTCACGCTCAGGGCAAAACCACCGCGCCGTTAGCGCCCATCGCCGCGCATCTGCTGTTATCGCGTTGTGCTCCGGCCTATCTCGTCAAGGACATTCCCCCCGGTGTCACCTATGGCTCCCACACTTGGCTCAGCCTTGAAGTCGCCGTAGCCCGCCTTGAGGCCAAGGCGCCAGGCTCAACCGGCCTGATGACTTATGCGCAAGTGATGAAGCAAACGCAGGTCGCCCCCATTTCCGCCGATGAGCAAGCCGTGGAGTTTACGGCTCAACACGCCGCACTGAAGGACTGGGCAGTCGCCAACGGCGTCATTGCGCGCAGGCCTGACGACGAGTACACGCAGGCCCAGATGCAGACGGTACGCAACGCCTTCAACGAGCAACTGGATGCGCTCAAGAACGCTTCCGCGGCCTATGCCAGCACTATGCCCACGCGCCGGGAAATAGCCCTTGATGAACTCGAGCGTGCCTACGGCAAGGGGATTGCCTTCGAGGAAAAATGCCTGACGTCCTCTTTGCCCAACCGTGATTATCCTGGCCCTTACTCCTTGCTCGACATTTATTTGTCCCAGGACCACGAGCACAAGATCGGGCATGAATGGCGCTCTTCCAACCCCGCCATTCAGATTGACATGACACGAGGTGTCTATAACTTACCGGACCCCACCGAGAAGTTTAACCAGGCATTTGCTGCTTATGTCGACGCGATGAAGAAAGCCATCGCCACCCAGACCAGGCACTTGATCGCGAGCTTACCGCTGGACGATCGTCGCCACATCGAGTTCGGCAAGCTGACCCTGGGCCCTAAGTTCTCGCCCTCCCAAACCCCGTTCGGTCCAGGCAAAAAGACGCGCGTTCCGAACGAACATACTGTGTTGCTTGAGACCGTGCATAAGGGCGAGACACGCTTCTACGAACTTAATCTGAAGGACAGCACCCTTCGGCGGACAGACACATCCCCGCCGACGTTGGGCGATATATCGGACAGCGCAGGCAAGCGAATTTTCCCGCACGCCGACCGCCTCCTTGAAAGCCCCGCCAAACCCGACACCCATGGTCTATTCCAAAGTTTTGGCAGTGAACGAACCACATTGATAGCCGATGCCATGGTGGCCGATGCCAATATCCAGCGTCACGAAGCCGACGCCCGCGGGCAGACGATCTTCGAGACCGAAGTGCCGTTTTACAAGAAGGGACGGGAGTTTTTATTGAACCTGATCCCATTGCGTTCGGCGATCAAGAGTTTTCGCGAGGGCGATGTGGCTGGCGGCATTATCGACTTATCGATGGACATTTTTGGGTTCATGGTCGGGGCCGGAGCAGCGGCCAAGGGTGCCCGGTTACTGCGCGGTGGCTCCAGGTTGAGTCAGGGCGTGAGTATTATCGGGCGTGCTGCGATAGGTGCGTTGAACCCATTGGATGGCGTTGGCAACCTGGTCTTGAACGGGGTAAAGGGGATTCACAAAGGAGGATTGAAAGCCGTCAGGACACTGCAGGGCAGCGCCGATGGTTACGATTTGATTGACGCGAGCCGGCGTTTTGATGCCAGTGCAATGGGCACGTTCAAACACCTGGATACCGTCGCTGAAGGCCCCGCAGTACTTAAAGACGGCAAGTGGTACGCCTTTGACACGCTGAGCAAACAGCCATACGGCAAGGCGCTGGATGAGTTTCAACCCTTGATCAGGGCCAACGGGCAGATGCTGGATGCGCACAAGTCTGCCGCTGCAATCCCCGCTGGCAGTAGTGAGAATTGGGTGAACTGGGTGGAAGCGAAGAAAAACGGTCCGCACGGTACACAGTTCGATCAGGGATATGCCGAGGGTGATCCGCTCAGCGTTGCCGGCTACCGAGCAGAAATGAAAGCCGACGAGGTCATGGGGCTTGCACGCTCCGGCGCTCTGACGCCGGCCGAGATCGGCATCTTGGTCCGGCAGCGGGAGCGGCTCGCGGTGCAGCACAGTTTCAGGGGGGTCAACAGGTTTTACGAACACATGAGCGCCGCCAATGGTACGTTCACTCCGATCCCCCAACTGTTCTATCTCAGCCAAACCAACCCCCTGAGTAAAGGGCAATGTGCGGCCCTGTCACGTGTGATGGCTAACGCCACAGCGCAAGGGAAGGAAACCCAATTCATTGCAAATCTCTTTACGGCGGCAGCCAACCCCGTGGAATCGAGACAGTTCGTTGAGCACTTGACCACCATTCAAAAGCAGTTGGAGACACCCACTCAATTTCATGCAGCCATGCCGGTACGCAAAATGGGCCATGCACAATTGGTGGACGAGCTGGTAGATGCCAAAGGTCCAAAAACCTTGATGATTGGCACGGCTGACCACGCAATGATGGCCGGAACCAACGGTGAAGGCCCTGCGAAGCGCTTCTTCTTCTACGATCCCAATTACGGTCTGAGTGAATTTCGCAGTGCTGACGCCATGAAAATGGGCCTAGAGAAACTGTTCACCGATAAGCGCCTGCCCGTACCTTATAAGACTGCGGGAACGGATCCGACCAAGCTGGAGTTCAATGTGAGTACTCACAACGACTCATGGAGCAAAATCAATCATATTTCTGATTCGTCAGTCCAGGCGCTGATTGACAAAACCATCGCCAAGCAAACTTCCAAGCTTGCACCTGACCATAGCGTTCCCGCAAAACCACAAACGGTCGAAGTGTTCGTTGCTGAGTCAAAAACCCTGCAAGACCAAACGAGTATTCTCAAAACCGATGGTCTGAGTGACTGTTCAGCACTTATCGTATTAACGGATCTGAAAGACGGCATCTACCAGAAACGCACCCTTATTCACTTGAACGGTAGCAACCTGGACGCGCCCGTAGACCGGTCGAGCAACGCCTTCGAGCTGATCCGGCAATTGGATGAGTCGTTGAAGAGTGGCGGCAAGGTGATTTTCGTCGGTGGTACGGCAACCCGTTCCGCAGTGGGCGTGGGCAGCGTATTGGGCCAAGCGAACAGCCAAGGCGGTAAACCACTGCTGGCGCTGATGCAGAAAAAGGATGTGTCTGTAACCTATGCCAGTTCCGTCGGGGTCGAGGTCTATCCCGACGGCCGCTTCAAACTGCGCGATGATGATGGAGCGGGCGTATTCGACAACAACAAGATCAAGGACATCCTTGACTGGGCGCGAGACTGACGCCTGGCGCCGCCAGGGAAGGCACATGCAACGCGGCTGATCACGCCAGCAGTCGCTGGATATGCTCCTGCAACGTATCCAGATCAAACGGCTTGCCCAGGATCGGCGCGTTGCGCGTGATCGGGCTGTTGCAGTCGAGGATTTCCTGTGGGTAACCACTGATGAAGATGACTTTGAGTTCCGGCCGCAACTTGAGTGCCGGCTCGGCGATCTGCACCCCGGAAATTCCGCCGGGCAGGCGATAGTCAGTGACCATCAGGTCCAGGTGCGGTTTGGTGGCGAGGATTTCGAACGCCTGCTCTCCATTGATGGCCTTCAACACGCGATATCCCAGGCCCGCCAGGTATTCACCCAACACAAACATAATGGATTCGTCGTCCTCGACGATCAGTACGACATCTTGTGCATCTTCACTCATGGGAAGCCTTTGTTATCCGGTCAATTGCTGCATGTACGACCATGGGGTCACACAGAGGTTGCGTCGGGGTGACGATTGAACTCATGCCGACGGTTCAAGCGGCAGGCATACCCGAAACAGGGCGCCCTCGCCTATTCGGCTTTCGACCTCGATGGTGCCGCCGTGGGCTGCAACGATCTGCTCGGAAATAAACAGCCCGAGGCCCAGGCCCGCTGCCACCTGGCTGGCGCAGACGCGCTCGAACTGCTGGAAAATGCGTTTCTGGTTTTCTTCACTGATACCGATCCCGCGGTCACGCACTTCGACCCTCGCCTCGCCGTGCTCGGCGTACACGCGCACGTCCACCGGGCTCTTGGCCCCGTAGCGCAGGGCGTTGGTCAGCAGGTTGGTGACCACCTGCTCGATGCGGAACTCGTCCCAATTGCCCTCCACCGGGCCGTCGACGGCCAGGTGCATGGACGACTCGGCGGCCGCTACCTGCGGCGCGAAATTCTCGACCAAGTGGCCGACCAGCTGCGCCAGGTCGAAACGTGCAGGGCGGATCGACAGCTTGCCGGTACGGATGCGTGACACATCCAGCATGTCTTCAATCAACCGAATCAGGCTCTGGATCTGGCGTTCATCGCGGTCGACCATGGCGCGCATCTTGTCCAGGCTGAACGCATCGGCGTTGTCCCGAGCCAGGTGCATCTTGCGCAGCTGGGTTTCCAGGATCAGCCCATTGAGGGGCGTACGCACCTCATGGGCGACGATCGACATGAAGTCGTCACGCATGCGCACGGCCTGTTCCAGCTCGGCCTGAGTGGCCTGCAGGCGCGTCAGCAGCAACTCCTGCTCACGGCGACTGCGCTCCAGGGCTTCGACTTGCTGCTTCATGGCCTTGCTCTGGCGGTACAGGTCGACGAACACGTTGACCTTGCTCTTGACCGCGTGGATATCCAGCGGTTTGTGCAAAAAGTCGACGGCGCCGCTTTCGTAGCCCTTGAACGCATAATTGAGTTCACGCCCGGCGGCGCTGACGAACACAATCGGGATGTTCTTGGTTTTTTCGGTGCCGCGCATCAGTTCGGCCAGCTCGAAACCGTTCATCCCGGGCATTTGCACGTCGAGGATCGCCATGGCGAATTCGTGCTCCAGCAACAGGGACAAGGCCTCGTCGGCGCTCAGAGCCTTGAATACCTGGCGGTCCTCGCGCTTGATCAGCGCTTCAAGGGCCAGCAGGTTTTCCGGCAGGTCGTCGACGATCAGTAATTTGGCCTGGACAGTACTTAACATGGGGAAGATTCCAGGGAAGCCAGCAATGAGGCAATGCGGCTCAAGGTCAGAATATGGTCAGGGGTGTGCAACGCCAGGGCCGCCAGCGGCATCACGGCAATCCGCGCTTCGGTGGGGTCCTGCACGACAGTGGTACCGCCCGACTGCTTGACATGGGCCATGCCGCGCGCGCCGTCCTGGTTGGCGCCGGTCAGCAGAACCGCCAGCAAACCCGGGCCATAGGCATCGGCGGCCGAGGCGAACAGATAATCGATGGCCGGCCGGGAGTGGTGCACACGTTCTTCCTGGCTCAGGGACAGGCTGCGGTCCTGCTCCACCGACAGGTGATAGCCGGGCCCGGCGAAATACAAGGTGCCGGCCTCGATCACTTCTTTGTCCTGCGCTTCCTTCACCGGGATCCGCAGGCGCCGGGCAAACACTTGCGCCAACTGGCTGCGGCGTTCGTCGGGCAGGTGCAGCACGGCGATGATCGGCAGGCCGAAGCCGTCGGGCAGTTCGCCAAAAATACTCAACAACGCCTCCACGCCGCCGGCGGAGGCGCCGACGACGATGGCTTCAATCCCGCGAATCGGGCTGACGGTGATGTCGTTCATGATTTTCGGTAGATCCGTTCCTGCTTGACCAAGGGTTCGAATTGTTTGCCGTAGGCAGAAAAATCCAGGGTTTCCTTACTGCCCAACACCAGGAAGCCGCGATGGCACAGCGACTCATGAAACAACCCAAACGCCCTATCCTGCAACTTTTTATTGAAATAAATCAGCACGTTACGACACGAAATCAATTGAGTTTCTGAAAATACGCTGTCGGTCGCCAGGCTATGGTCGGCAAAGGTGACGTTCTCACGCAGTGTCTTGTCGAAAATCGCGTAATCGTAGGCCGCGGTGTAGTAGTCGGCAAATGAACGTTGCCCGCCGGCCTGCTGGTAGTTGGCGGTGTAGGCCCGTACGTTCGCCAGAGGGAAAATCCCCTGCTTGGCTTTGTCCAGGGACGCCGGGTTGATGTCCGTGGCGTAGATGATCGTGCGCTCCAGCAACCCCTCTTCCCGCAGCATGATCGCCATGGAGTACACCTCCTCTCCCGTGCTGCAGCCGGCGATCCAGATCTTGATCGACGGGTATGTCTTGAGCAGCGGCACCACCTCCTGGCGGATCGCCAGAAAGTGTGATGGGTCGCGAAACATTTCGCTCACCGGGATCGTCAGAAATTGCAGCAGTTGCATGAACGCCGCCGGATCGTGCAGCACGCGCTCCTGCAACGCCGAAATGGTCGCGCAATCAAACTGGCGCAAGGCATGGGCCACGCGGCGTTTGACCGACGCACCGGAATAGTCGCGAAAGTCATAGCTGTACTTGAGGTAAATCGCCTCGATCAGCAGGCGCAGCTCAATATCGCTGCTTTTTTCCAAAAAACTTCGCTCCACTTAAATGCGTTCCATCTTCGGTAGCCATACGCGGATCAACGAGAACAGACGGTCCAGATCGATCGGCTTTGCCAGGTAATCATTGGAACCCGCCGCGAGGCAGCGCTCCTGGTCATCCTTCATGGCCTTGGCCGTCACCGCGATGATCGGCAGTTTTTTCCAGCGCGGGTCCTGGCGGATCAAGGCCGTGGCCTCGTAACCGTCCATCTCCGGCATCATCACGTCCATCAGCACCAGGTCGATATCGTCGATCTCATTGAGCCTCTCGATGGCTTCACGGCCGTTGCGCCCGATCGCCACCACGGCGCCCTTGTGCTCCAGGGCACTGGTCAGCGCGAAGATGTTACGCACATCGTCGTCCACCAGCAGGATCTTGCGCCCCTCGAAGACCTTGTCGCGGCTGCGGGCGGTCTTGAGCATCTTCTGGCGCTCATGGGACAGCGTGGATTCGACTTTGTGCAGAAAGAGTGTGACTTCGTCCAGCAGGCGTTCCGGCGAGCGGGCGCCCTTGATGATGATCGAGCGCGAATACTTGCGCAGCTCGGTCTCTTCGTCGCGGGTCAGGTTGCGGCCGGTGTAGACGATCACCGGCGGGAACGAACAGATGTCTTCGGTGGCCATGCGCTTGAGCAGCTCGTTGCCGAGCATGTCCGGCAGCTTGAGGTCGATGATCATGCAGTCATAAACGTTGTTGCGCAGCAGGTCGAGGGCTTCCTGGGCAAAGCCCACGGCGGTGATCTCGATGTCATCGTCGCCGATCAGGCGGGCAATGCTGTCGCGTTGCAAGTCATCGTCCTCCACCAGCAGCACGCGCTTGACCTTCTGGGTCAGCTTGGCCTCCAGGCGCGCAAATACGTCCTTGAGCTCTTCGCGGGTGGTGGGTTTGACCGCATAGCCGATGGCGCCCATGTGCATCGCGGCTTCGACGCGGTCTTCCACGGAAATCACATGCACGGGAATGTGGCGGGTATTGGCGTGTTCCTTGAGGCGTTGCAGCACGGTCAACCCGGAATGGTCCGGCAGGCGCATGTCGAGGAGGATGGCGTCGGGGATATATTCTTCGGCCAGGCTGTAGCCCTCGTCCGCACCGTGGGCAACCAGGCATTGGTAGCCCAGCTCGTGGGCCAGGTCGAACAGGATGCGCGCGAAGTTGGGCTCGTCTTCCACCACCAGGATGCAGCGGGTGGTGAACGGGGCCTTGTCACGGTCGTCGGCAAAGCGCGGGATCTGGCTGACCTCGACGACCGGCAACGGTGAAACCTTGACCGGCGCAGGCGCGGGGGCCGTCACCACCTGGCGCGGCGGCTCGATCGGCGCGGCGTCGTCTTCGCGCTCCACATACTGTTCCGGCAGCACCAGGGTAAAGGTACTGCCCTTGCCCGGCGCGCTGGTCACGCTGATGTACCCGCCGAGCAAGGCGGCCAGGTCACGGGAAATCGACAGGCCCAGCCCAGTGCCGCCATACCGCCGGTTGGTGGTACCGTCAGCCTGGCGGAAGGCTTCAAAGATGCTTTGCTGCTGGTCCGGCGCAATACCGATGCCCGAATCGCGCACGCTGAAGGCGATGCCCTCCCCCGGCGCGCGGGACACCGACAGGCTGACCTCGCCCTGCTCGGTAAACTTGATTGCGTTGGACAGCAGGTTCTTGAGGATCTGCTCCAGGCGCTGGCGGTCGGTAAACAGCATCGCGGGTGCGTCGGGCTGCACCTGCACCTGAAAGCCCAGCTTGCGGTCGGCCGCCAGGGGCTCGAACATCCCGCGCAAACCATCGACCAGACGGGCCACGCTGGAGTTGTCCGGGCGCACTTCCAGTTTGCCGGCCTCGACCTTGGAGATATCCAAGATGTCGTTGATCAGGTTGAGCAGGTCATTGCCGGCCGAATAGATCGACTCGGCGAACTTGACCTGTTCGGCGCTGAGGTTTTCCTGGGGGTTTTCGGCCAGCAACTTGGCCAGGATCAGCGAGCTGTTAAGCGGCGTGCGCAGCTCGTGGGACATGTTGGCGAGGAATTCGGACTTGTACTTGCTGGAGCGCTGCAACTCTTCGGCGCGGTCTTCCAGCTCCTGCTGGGCCTGGTTGAGTTCGCCGTTCTTGCGGTCCATGGCGTCGCGCTGCTCGGCCAGGGTCTGGGTCTGCTCGGCCAATTGCTCATTGGTCTGCTCAAGCTCGGCCTGTTGGGTTTCCAGGTGGGCCTGGGACTCCTTGAGAATGCGTGACTGCTCTTCGAGTTCTTCGTTGGCGGTCTTGAGCTCTTCCTGCTGCACTTGCAGCTCTTCGTTGAGCTGCTGGGTCTCGGCCAGCACTTCCTGCAGGCGCTGGCGATAACGCGCGGCCTCGATGGAGGTGCCGATATTGCCGGCGATCAGTTCCAGCAGTTCGACGTCACGCTCCTGCAGCGTTCGCAGGAAACCGAGCTCGATCACCCCGTTGACGCGATCGTCATCACTGGTCGGCACCACCAGCACGCTGCGGGGTGTGCCCTCGCCCAGGCCCGAGCTGACCTTGAAATAATCCACCGGCACATCGTCCAGGCGAATCAGACGATCAAGCTGCGCGGCTTGGCCGACGATGCCTTCGTCGCTGTAGATCGCCTGTTCCAGCTGTTCCTGATCGCGGGAGAAGCCGTAGGTGGCTACGCGCTTGAGGCCGCCGTGCTCTTCACGTACGTACAGCGCCGCCACCGCCGAGCCCATGTACTGGGCAAAGAACTGCAGGATGTTGCGCCCGAGCATGTTCAGGGTGAGCTGGCCCAGCACCTGTTCGGCCAGTTCGGTCTGGCCGTTGCGCAGCCAGGCTTGCTGCTCCAGGCGCCGCGCTATCTTCTGTTGTGACGCGAGGTTTGCGCTATAACTCTCTGAAAGCGCTACAAGATTTTTTCTGCCGATGTAGGCCAGGAAGCCGCTCAAGCCGAGCACGAACACCAGATACAGGGTGACGCTGATGACCGTCGTGCGGGTGACATCCTGGTTGCGCGCAATTCGAAACTGCTGCTCCATGGCGACCGCATCTTCATATTCCTTGCGAATTTCATCGGTCAGCCGCTTGCCCCGCCCGGCCTTGACCGCGCCCCGGTAATCGCCGCTCTGGCGCTGCAGATCAATCATCGACTGGGCGTAGTTGTTCCACTCCAGTTGCAGGGCCTCCAGGCGCTTGAGGCGATCGACCTGCTGCGGGTTATCCGCCACCAGGTCCTGCAAATTGCGCAGGTCGGCAATGATGCGCGGCTTGGCCACTTCATACGGGTCCAGGAAATGCTCATCGCCGGTAATCAGGAAGCCGCGCATGCCGGTTTCCTGGTCCACCGTCAGCTTTGACGTCTCATTGAGGTTATTGATGACCCGGTCGGTGTGCTCGACCCACTGGATACCCGCCAACAGATAGGTGATCAGGCAGACGAAAAACACGGCGCTGAGCACCCCCACACCCAGGGGCAATGCCACGTTTCGGCTCAGGAGGGTACGAAAGCTCTTTTCATCGACTGTCGACGCGGGAGTCATGGGCATGCCTTGGCCAAGTGTGGAAAAACCGGGAGTTTGCCCCAAACGTGCGCCTGAACGCTATTTTTTGACGTCGACCGGTACAAGAGCGGCCGCCATTGGACCCGCATGTACCCGGTAATTGTTTATTTGCAGGGTGTATCGACTTGGCTTCTTACATTGTCTGCAAGGCCGATCGGAACCTGGGCACGAGCGTTTTCCACCCAAAGGTGCGTCTGCAAACAGGGAGTTTCCAATCAGGAGGACGCGTATTTCCTTTCCGAAAAGGTACTTACTCATGCTCAATGTCATGTCACGCGCGGTAACCCTGCCTCCTCCCGCCCCAACCTACCTCACCCCGACTGCCACGGAGTCACGCTCGAACGAAACGCCGCCTACTCATGCCTCACAAACGCCGTCGTCAAGCAATCCGACCCGGCTCGCGCGCAAACTTGCCGCCAATGAAAACCTCAAGCAGTGTGCGCTGAAGCTCAAGGAAGTGGCCGCAAGGCTCGGCGAGAAGGCCTCACCGAGCGCAGTGTGGAACGCGTTGCGCACCACGCTCATGGACGTCCATCCCGACTCTTCCTACGCCACGAAAGCCGGCAGCAGTGTCAGCCTGGCGAAATTTCTCAGATCTCACACGCTGCCCTTGTCACACAGCCATGATCATCTCGTCAGAACCGCGGACTGGATAACCGACAAGGCCATGCAGCATCCGTTGGAAAACTTTGGCGGCGCCCTGTCCTGGCCAGCGCCCATGGGCGCTGACGAACTGCTGCGCTTGCAACGGACCACCGCGGACACCAGGCACCCGCTGGGCGACCGTCCAGATGTTAAAGGGACGCAGGGCGGCATCCTCGAATTCCTGCGCTATCAATCTCCCCTGCCACCGCAAACGCTGGGCGATCCGCTCAAGATGCTGGAAGCACTGCTCGACTCCCCGCCAGCGCGACAGATCGGTAAAGCGCTGCAGCAGACAATGCAAGGCGTTGCCAGTGATAGCAGCGCGAGCGATTACTTGCTCGCCGGGGTCTTGCTGCAACTGGACCCGGCGTCCCGGACCGACCCGCAACGCAATACCGTCGCCGGCTTCAAGCTGTCCAGCGACAAGCACTGGGGCAAACCGGCGTCCACCGTGGTGGATGCTTTGGCCGAACATTTGACGACCACGGGCAAAACCAGCCCGGACCTGGCCAAAGTCGGGGCTTACCTGCTATTGGCAAGCCGCGCCCCGGTCTTCCTGATCAAGGACATTCCCGCCAGTGTCACCTACGGTAGCCCGGCGTGGGTCAACCTGGCGATTGCCGCTGCCACCCTGGAAGCGCAAACGCCCGGAAAAGTCGCCAACCTGACATTTGCCCAGGTCATGCTCAAGGCCGAGAGTGCCGCCAAGGCTGACCCAGAGGTCACCCAGATCGCCCAGCGCGAGGCGTTGATCGATTGGGGCGTGGCCAATGGCGTGCTGCAAACAAAAGCCGACGCGCTGTATGGCGCCGATGAGCTGAGCGCGCTGGTAACGACCTACGATGCGCGTCAGACATTGATGAACAACGCCGCCGAGGCATTCGCGAAAGACATACCCTCGCGCAAAGAGATGGCGATGGCTGAGCTGCGTAAACGCTTTCCCGATCAGGAAGCTCTGTTTGACCAGAAAATGTTTCACGTTTCACGCAAAGCGTTCTACCTGGGACAAGACACCTACGAAACCGTGGAGATAGGCCCTCACTCGCTGCTCGATATCGCCATGATGGACCTGAAGGGGCCGAATCTGGTTTTTACGTCTGAATCCAAGGACAGTGAAATTTTCCTGAACGCACTTAACGCCAATCACGCATTTGGCGTGGCGGATGAATTCGAACAGCAGTTCAAGGACGTCGTCGAAGAAAAAAAGCGCGCGGTCAACACCTGCATAAAGCATCTGATCGCCCAACTGCCGCTGGAAGACCGCAAGCATTTTGAATATGGCAACGTCACGCTGTATCAGAAGCACTCGTACAAAATGGGAACGGGCTTCTTCGATAGAACCCCTCTTCCCAAAGACGAAGCCTTGCTGATAAAGATCGAGCGCGACGGGGTGACGATCGCCTACCAAATCAGCTTTAACGAAGGCAGGATCTACACGATCCCGACCTATCAGGCAGCGCCGGGTTCCACGACCCATGGGAACCTGGTACGCCAAACCAAAACATTCACGCCCACCGGCGGCGATATCGGTAGCGAACGAGCGCCCACGAACGACTCGCCTCCAGACAGTTTTACCCGCGAGCGCACTCAACGGATCGCCGACGCCTTTATCGAACATATCGGTCTGGACGATCCGGCCATCAAGCGCAGAGCCAGGGGGCTCACCACGGCGGATAAAAATCGTCAGAAAGCCGATGTGGTTGGCGAATTCATTTTGAACCTGATCCCCTTGCGTTCGGCCATCAACAACTTTCGCGCTGGCAATATTGGCGAAGGCCTGGTTGACCTGGGCCTGGATGTTTTCGGGTTCCTGACAGCCGGCGCGGCCACCGCGGGCAAAGTGATGAAAATTGCCGGCAGCGCAGCCTCCTCGGCAAGCAAAGCCGCCAGGATAGGCAAGGCTATCGGCGTGGCGAGCATTGGCTTGCTCAACCCGGTGGCGGGCACCGGTGATCTGGCGGCAGGGGGCGTGAAGCTGATGGGTAAGGGCCTTGCCAAGGCCCGCGAATGGACCAACACCCTCAGGGGCGCAAGCGGCAGTTATGATTTACTCAAGACGGCCAGCCGGCAGTACGACGCCGCGGCGATCGGTACCTTAAAAATTGCCGAGCAGACTGTTCAGACACCCGCGGTATTCAAGGACGGGCATTGGTACCACTACAACGTCGCCAAAGCCGAGGCGTACGGCCAGCCCCTGAAAGACTTCAAGCCCATCGTCGCAGCACACGAAGGCGAGATAAAAGCGATTATTGATAGCTGGCTTGGAAAGTTTCTGGGCTCGATAGTGGCGCCGCCGTCCACCAACCCTAACTATCGCCAGGACTACATCAGCGCGATCGCCAAGGCCAAAGTCGATGACCCGGCCGCGTACCAGCGTGGTTATTTATCTGGAACGCCAAGCAACATTTATGGTTATTCCTCAGCGCTGAAAGTCGAGGATCTAAAACGTTTGGCCGTCAACGAACGACGCGCGCCGGCGGAACTGGGTAGTTTGGTCAAACGCATCGAAGACCTTGAACGTCTTCCCGAACACTTCAAAATCGCTCGTCAAAATGCCCAGGTAGCCCACCCGGCTGCTTATAAAAAAGGCTATGACACGGGAACACCGGAACACATCAGCGGTTTCTCGGACTCGTTAACCCTCAATGAACTTGCAGAACTTGCCGTCGCGCCTGGACGCACGCCTGAAGAGTTAGGCCGTTTGACCCGGTATATGGAACGAAGGAGGACGTCCATCAGCCTGGAGAATTACAAGGAATTCAATAAGGAAATCACTGCCGCAGGTGGCACTCCCGTTGCGGTTCCGCAAAGCTTTTACCTCAGTCAGGCATCATTGCTGTCGGAGGGCGAGTGCGCCGCGCTGTCCAACGTCATGGCCGCCGCCATCAAAGAAGGAAAACAAGACACCTTTATCAAGAACCTATACACCGCAATGGTACCTACGCTCAGCCCCGCCGAGATTGCGGCGTTGAGGAAAGTCGATCCGGCCAAGGCCGCGATCGAACAGCGCAAGGCAACTTCCGTGAGCCACTTTCAGGAGCAATTGGAGGCGCTTCAGGAGGTACTGGGCAAAAACACTGGATTTCATCACAACATGCAGTTCAAGCAGGCGCCCTACACCGACATCATTGAGACGTTGGCCAATGCCCGCAGCTCCAAAACGCTGTTGATCAATGGCCCTTCCCATGGCATTACCGCCGGGGTGGTGGTGAACAACGGCAAGAAGGAATGGTTTTATTTCGACCCTAACTTCGGAAAAGCGACCTTTACCACGCAGGCGCAGATGCGAGACGCACTGGAAAGCACCTTGAAGCGTGGCCGCACCAAAAGTCTGTTGGAGCACTTTGGTAGCCCGGACATGCCCGAGTACCGTTTTTCAGTGTTCGACCGTATCAATCTCA
Source organism: Pseudomonas lactucae (assembly GCF_036688725.1). Taxonomy (NCBI): domain Bacteria; kingdom Pseudomonadati; phylum Pseudomonadota; class Gammaproteobacteria; order Pseudomonadales; family Pseudomonadaceae; genus Pseudomonas; species Pseudomonas lactucae. The sequence goes on from NZ_JAQQPT010000015.1 coordinate 53,824, forward strand.
ACGCCATGACCAGCCCATTGCCACGCCATATGCGCAATGTGGACGATTTGTTCGATCTCCCTTTGTAAGCTCGTGCAGGCGTGACAGTCGGTTTATCGACGGCTGTCGCGCTCCCTGTGCGTCCGGATCGCCCCAACAATCGGGCCGGGAACAGTGATATCACGGTGCAACAAGACATCAGTCCCTATTGCCTGCACAATATCCGCCCTGCATCGGGAACTTGCCGAGTTTGACGCGACTCATTAGAGGATGGTCATTCAACTGCGAACGACCTGCTCCTTCATTTTTCGGGAATTTTTAATATGTCTGCGTCGTCCCCCATCATTCTTGTAGTCGAAGACGACGATATCGTGCGCATGCTGATCGTCGATGTCCTCGAAGAGTTGGAGTACACGGTGCTCGAGGCTGCAGACGCCGAGGAGGCGCTGAAAGTGGTGCAGAACGCTCAGTCGATTGATCTGATGATGACCGACGTGGGGTTGCCGGACATGGACGGCAAACAACTGGCAACGAAAGTGCGTGAACTGCGCCCTGCTCTGCCGATTCTGTTTGCCAGCGGCTATGCCGAAAACATCGACGTGCCGGACGGCATGCAGGTGATTGGCAAACCCTTTTCGATCGACAAGTTGCGTGACAAGGTCAAGTCCATGCTTTCACCGATTTGATGTTGGCGCGTCCAGTGCCGCCTCCCGGGGCGGCTTTTTTGTGTCCGGCACGCAGAGATTTACGTGACCTGCGGCGAATAAAACCGGAAACTCAGCGCTTTGCCACGCCACTCAACCTATTTCTTCAAAAAGCACTCACGAAGGATGCAACAACATGATTGCAAAACCCACGCGCCTGCTGCTGGCGAGTCTCTCGATCCTCATGAGCACCGGCGCCTGGGCCGACTTCACGGCAACTCCGAGCGAAGCCCGGGTCATTGCCAAGCAAGCCTACCTGTACGGCTATCCGGTGGTGGAGATGTACAAAACGCTCTACACCCAGGCCGTCGATAAAGGCGGCGCTCATTTCAAGGCGCCGTTCAACCACATTGGCCATTCGTCCCCGGTGTTGACGCCCAAGGACGTCGGCGTAGCGACGCCGAACCTCGATACGCCCTACTCCTTCGTGTGGATGGACCTGCGCAGCGAGCCGCTGGTGCTGACGCTGCCCAAGATCGAAGACGAGCGTTACTACTCGGTGCAGTTGGTCGACCTGTATACGCAGAACATCGCCTACCTGGGCACCCGCAGCACCGGTAACAATGGCGGGCACTACATGATCGCCGGCCCCGACTGGAAGGGCCAGCAGCCGGTCGACGTGGACCGCGTGGTCTACAGCGAGAGCAACATCGCCTATGCCCTGTACCGCACGCAGTTGTTTGACGAGAAAGACCTGAGCAAGGTCAATAAAATCCAGAACGGCTATAAGGTGCAGCCGCTGAGCAGCTACGTGAAGCAGGCCGCGCCGGCCAAGGCACCCAAGGTCGAATGGCCCAAGCCCATGGCGACCATGACCGAAGGCCCCCAGCTGTTTCGCTACCTGAATTTCATGCTGGCGTTCGCCGCCCCCCAGGACAGTGAAAAAGCGCTGCTGGCAGACTTTGCCAAGATCGGCATCGCCCCTGGCGCTCCGTTCAAGCTCAACCAGTTGACGGCCGAGCAACGCAAAGCGCTGGAGGACGGTATTTCCGATGCGCGAGCCGAATTCGCCGCATTCAAGAAGGACAAGATCGACACCCGTCAGGTCGCCCGCAGCGACCTGTACGGCAGCCGTGACCGTCTGCAAAACAATTACCTGTACCGCTACGCCGGCGCCGACCTGGGGATTTTCGGCAATTCGCCCGACGAAGCCGTCTCGTTCACCTACCGTGACGACAGTGAAGGCAAACCGGCCAACGGTGCCCGTCATAGCTATACCGTGCACTTTGACAAGGACCAACTGCCGCCCGCCGATGCGTTCTGGTCATTGACCCTGTACGACGCCAAGACCAAGCAACTGGTGCCCAACCATAAAAAGCGCTACACGATCAATTCGCGCATGCTGGCGGGCTTGAAGCGCGATGCCGATGGCGGCCTGACCCTGGCCCTGCAACACCATGAGCCGCCCAAGGCGGAACAGGCCAACTGGCTGCCCGCCCCGCCCGCCCCGTTTTACGCGGTACTGCGCATCTACCTGCCCAAGCCTGAAGCCGGCAACGGGCAGTGGAAACTGCCACCGTTGACCCCCCTTAAATAACGCGACACGCCAGGCCGTTGTCAGGGAGCTGCATCGCATATGAATTGCTGGAATATCCTCGGCCTGGCGCCGGATGCCGATAGCCGCACGATCAAGCGCCAGTACGCGGCCTTGTTGAAAAAGACGCGCCCGGACGAAGACCCGGAGGGCTTCCAGCGCCTGCGCGAAGCTTATGAGGCAGCGTTGGCGTGGAGCCAGAACCCGCAGGAACCCGAGGATGACGTGCTCGTCGAGGATCTCGGCGAAACCCTGGCGCAGCAATACGACGCGGCAATGGTCAACGGCACCGCGCTGTTTCTGGAAATCCACCTGTTGCAGCGCTGCATCGACGGCGACCTGAGTGCCGAGGACACGCGCTGGGCCTTTGAGACGTTCAACTGGCTGACCGCCTGGCAACGGCTCGAATTGCCCAGCGCGCTGATCGACACCCTGGAGCGCCAGCACCGCGCCGAATTACAGCGACCGCTGTATGAGGCCCTTGGGCGGAAAGACGACGCCGCGTTCCTGACGGCCTATGCCGCCCGGCATGAGCATCCCTGGGTGAATAATCATCCCCATGCCGAGTGGTTCAATGAATGGTTGGCCAGGTTGCTTGCCAATCATCATTACTGGTCGAGCCGCGTGTTCGAAGCGGTGTGTGCCGGGCAGCACTGGCACGGCGGCGCCGACCATGGCTGCCCGGCCGGCGATTGGGCGCTCTTGTTGAAACGCCAGCAAGGGCCGGCCTTTCTCGCACGCCAACGGGCATTGGCAGCCGAACCGCCCTACAGCCCGGAGCAACGCGCCGCGCGTTTACTGTTTGCACCAATGAGCCTGGGCCAGCGCCGTGCCTTCGCCCAGCGCTTCGACGAACAGGACTGGAAGGCCTGCCAGCAACTCAGCGCCGAGATCTATGCCGACCACGTCAGCGTCGCCGAAGCGATGCCCGGCGGCACGGTGTATTTCTGGCAGGGCTGGGATTCGGCTCTGGACACCTGGCCGTGGATCGTCGCGCTGGTGCTCAGTTGTCTGGTGGGCGTGCTGGTGCAGGTTGAACCCCTGGCCGGCATGGTCATTCCGACCCTGGGCCAGGGCATTCTCTGGTCGATAGGTGCCGTGATCTGCGCCGGCTTAGCCTGGCAGGGCTGGCGGCCGTTGGCTCATCATTATCGTGTGCTCGACGAACAACTCAGCCAGCGGTTACCGCGCTGGATCAGCCCGACCCACTTACCGTTGCTACCGATACGCGATCTGGCACCGGGTGTCGTTCTGGCGGGTGCGCTGGGTTATGTGTTCGGTCCGTTTGCCAGCTTGACCCTGGTGGTGGTGCTGGCGCTCGCGGGCTGGATCAAGCGGCCGTTTATGAACAGCCATACGCCCTGGACTGCCCGGCACCCACGCTGGGCCGTACTGGGCACCGCACTGTGCTTGATCAGCGCAGTCGTGCTGTACGCCGGTTTGAAGATACTCGACGATAGCCACCGGGTCACCCGCAACCAAGGCCTGCAACAGTGGACCGAGCGCCTGTGCAGCCGCATGCCACGCAGTGCAACCGAATGCCAGGCGCCCGCCACCCAGGCCCAGTGGTACGGCCAGGAGGACAAGCGATGAATCCGAAATGGCTCTTACCCATCGGCCTGGTGCTGGGCCTTGGGCTGCTCGGTGCCGCCGGCGCGACCAAACCCTTGCAATACGCGCAATTGTGGCTGGACCAACGTGACAGTCCAGCCACCGCCACGGCCAGCGCGCTGGCGCCCATCATTGATTGCGTGAACCGTATTGATCGGGACACCCGTTTGGCGTACTACCGCCTGCACGCCTCATCGCCGCCTGCGCCCGACCACGATAACTTTGGCGACAGAAACGAGCCGGAACCGCGCATTATCCAAGCGTCGGTGTGTTCGTCCTTGTACACCCTGAAACTGGAGCGCCAGCAACCCGGCAGCCGCTTGATCGGCCTGGCCAGCGTCTATGCCTACAAGCTGCAGAAATTCACCTCGCTGGCGGACATGATCACGCCAACGCCGCCGCCAGCAGGCCTGCCTCAGGGCGCTCAGCAAATGGTGGCCGAGGCCATGAATAAACAACTCCTCGCACAACTGGCCGACAAAGGTGAAGCCTACCTGGCGGTGTCCACCGAACTGCGCAGCCAGCTGGAACGTGAAGACCTGAGCGTGCGTCCCGCGCAGTTGGCGCGTATCGAGGCACGTTTTGGCCGTGACCTTCATTGGCACGTGCTCAATTACATGATCGCGGCGCGTCAGGCCATTGACAGGATTGAACACGATATGCACGACGCCAGCCTGACACCGCAGACCGTCGCCGTACTGACCGAAGCCGTGCAGAAGGCGGCGGACGACGGCAATGCCTACAAACGCCTGCATCCCAGCAGCAATCGTGATGAGGAAGCCTGGAACCTCTGGTATACGATTACTCCGGCGGCAGAGGCTTACCTCGCGGCGTTGACCACCCTTCGACAAGACTGGCTCGAACGCGCCACGCCGCAGCAACTGAGTGAGGATTACTACCTCGTCACCCGTCGCTACGACGCCCTTCTAAGCTACTACAACCGCCCTGCGCGCAATGCGTTCTAGTGTTTCTTGAGCTTCAGATAGGACTGATGCAGGTCGGACGCCCAGCCATCGATCACGCTTTTCATGTCGTCGGCCTTCATCACCTGCGAGTCGTTGGCCAGCGGCTTGCCGGTGCCTTTGCGTACCACCTGCGCAAGGACCTTGCCGTTGGCGCCATCAAGGAACTGTGCCTCGGTGCCCAAGGTGGTTTCCTGGTCCCGAATACCCGCGCCGGTACTCACCGCTGCCGCGACTAACGCCACTGGAACGAACTCATATGGCTTGAGGCCCTCGGTCTTGCTGCTGACCGCAGTGATTGCCGCACGGACCACGATCACGCCAGGGCCCGGACCGTTGGCCAAGGGCAATGACTTGGCCAGTTCACGCTGGAGCGCCTGGTTGAAATAGCGGTTGATGCCGTTGAGGGTGCTGTCCGGAATTTTCGCCGTGGCCTGGGGCTTCGGATAGAACTGAGTGGGTTCGATATACGCCGCGGTGTAACGGCTCAGGTCCAGTTTCGGATCGACCCAACGCATCACTGCAGCGCCCGACGGCGACTTGGCTTCCTTCAATTGGCTGTAGTTGGACAGAAATCCCGAATATTCATCCGGTGGCGTGATCTTGCTGGCGCAGCCCGCCATGCCGATTGAAGCGATGCACAGCGTGCTGATCATTAGCCTTGGCTTCATCATTGAACTCCCTGGCGGTCATCATCGTTAGAATGAGTTCTAGGTATAGACAATCCTGGGAGTTACACCTTACCTGACGCAGGACTTTTGACAGGCCTGCGCTTGAATAAACGCTTCAGCCGCGTTCGCGGGGGATCAGGCTCTGCAACTGCGACGCCAGGAAGTTCGCATCGAAGCCAAACGTGTCCGGGTCTTTCAGGCCATTGGTTTTTTTCCACTGCCAGTCGTTTTTATCTGCCGGCAACACCAGCGACACGCTGCCGTGCCGAGCCGCCGTCAGCCCCATCACGGCCACGCAAATCAGCCCGCCCGCCCCCATCACATCGGGCACAAATTCCACGGTTTTGCCGGTAATGTGCACGGTCAGTTTCTCGGTCTTGAACGTCGATGTTTCCACCGGCACACTCGGGCCGCTGGCCACGTAGGCTTCACGCTCGACGTCCAGCAACCCAACGGTTTTTACCGGCGCCAACCACTGCTCGATCTGCGCGAACAACTCATTGAGTTTCTGTGCCCAGCGGGCCGACTGCACGTCCAATTGCTGCTTTTTATGCGCTTCGCTGTCGGCGTAATGGCGAAGCATCTCACCCAGTTGCTGTACATCGTCCATTGCGGCATTCCTTGGTCAGCCAGGTTGGCGAGCCTTGATCATGGCAGATGCTGCGCTGCACCGTATGGCTTAAAACTGCACCGGTCATTTGGCCGCCAACTGCGTATGACTAATGCCCGACCAGTGGGTAAGGTGAAACCACATCCTCTGTAAGGAACATCACATGCGTACCATCGGCCTTATCGGCGGCATGAGCTGGGAGTCCAGCGCCGAGTATTACCGCATCATCAACCAGTGCGTGCGCGACCAGCTCGGCCCGCTGCGCTCGGCGCAACTGTTGATGTACAGCGTGGACTTCGGCCCGGTGGAACAGGCCCAACACGCCGGACGCTGGGATGATACGGCGCTGATCCTTGAAGATGCCGCGCGCCGCCTGCAGGCCGGCGGTGCCGAGTGCGTGGTGCTGTGTACCAACACCATGCATAAGCTGGCGCCCCATATCGAAGCGGCAGTGTCGATTCCGTTCCTGCATATCGCCGATGCAGCCGCATTGGCCGCCGTGGAGGCCGGGACGTTGACGGTTGGTTTGCTCGGCACTGCCTTCACCATGGAGCAGGACTTTCTCAAGTCCCGACTGGCCGGCCACGGCCTGACAGTGCTGGTACCGGACGCGGATGAACGCAAGGAGGTGCACCGCGTCATCTATGAGGAACTGTGCGTCGGCGTGATCAGCGACACTTCACGCCGGACTTACCAACGCGTCATAAAGTCCCTGGCCGCGCGCGGCGCTCAGGCGATCATCCTCGGTTGCACGGAAATCGGCCTGTTGATCAAGCCCGAACACAGCGAGTTGCCACTGCTGGACACCACCGAGCTGCATGCGCAGGCTGCGGTGGCGTTTGCCTTGCAGGACTAAGCGCGCGCGCGCAGGCGCGCCATGCTGACGGTGTCGACAAACACCCCGTCACGCAGGGCGCTGTCACGCAGCACACCTTCCACTTCGAAGCCGAATTTACGGTACAGGCGTTGCGCCGCTTCGTTGTCGACGTACACCGTCAACTCCACGCGGTGCAGGTTCATCCAGTTGTCGGCCACGTCCAGCGCGGCCGTCAACAGGCGCGAGCCTACCCCCTTGCCTTGCCAGGCCGTGGCCACGCCCATGCCGAACGAACCGACATGGGCCTGGCGCACGCGCAGGTACTGTTGCAGGCCGAGTTGGCCAATGACCTCGCCGCCATGCACGGCCACCAATTGCAGGCGCCGCTCATCGTCCATCACCAGTTTCTTACGCCACGCCTCCACCGACTGGAAAGGCATCTGCAGCACCTGACGGCATACGGCCGGTTCGTTATAAAGCGCCGCGACGCCTTCAAGATGGGCCTCGGTAAAGCGCTGGATGACGATATGGGGTTCAGGCGTGTGCATGGTGCTTCATCCTTTGAATAACACATGGCCGGCCAGTGTAGAGGCCCTCCCCGCTTGATGGCTAGGGCGCGGGAGCGGTCGACCATAAAGACGGCCAATCCCCGTAGGCCACTCCGGTGCAACGCGGCATCCTCTTGAATTCGCTGAGCTGGAACGCCTTGCCGTCAAATACCCACACGCCACCGCCGCCACAATCGCCGATCCCGCGTTGTTTGTAGAAGTAGCTCAAGGTGCCCGTGGCCGGGTCATACCCGACCGAGCCTTGCAGCGCCGCGTCCTCCAGTGGCAAGGGCTCAAGCTGCAGGGTTGTTTCGGCATACGGCGCCTGGCGCTGGCGGCTGACCACATCGTACTCACAGTTGTACGCCGCACAGTCATAACGCACCACGGTCATTGCTTGCTGCGCCGTCAGCGCCCCGGCGCTGGCCTCGGGTTCGCTTCCGGTGCCGTTGACCTCGGGAGTGATGGTGCGCAGCGCCGTCGCTACCAGGCCGGCCTGTTCCTGTGCGGTCAACGTGGGTGCCCGCGGGAATTTGCGCAGTACGGGCGTCGGCAAACGCGCCGGCACGGCACTGGCCTCGCCTTTACCCGGCCGGACCAGGGCGGTGACGTTATCCACCCGCCCCTGCACGGCATCCATCAACAGCAGCGAAGCGCTCAGCCCGCTCAACGACACATGGGCGTCCTTGTCACCCGGTAGCTCCAGACGCTTGCCATCACGCAAGGCCTGCAACCAACGGCGGGCCGCGGCCTCCTCGATCACACCGTAGGACCGCAGCTCGGGATCACCGCCCTCATCGTCCAGTTCGACGTGCAGGTCCCGAGTCAACTCCAGGCCCAGCGGCTGACCGTCCAATCGCAAGGTGGCCAGGTCCAGCGCTTCGCCACGATGGTCGAAGCGCAAGCGCAGGTAGCCCTCGGCCCCGGCCTGATGCCAGATGTGCAACGTGAGGGAACTGTAGTCCTCTTCGTCGACCCCACTGGGCGCGCTGAGGGCATGGCAATTGCGCAGGTTGTCGCAACCGATCACCCATTCCTTGATTTCCCGCAGCAGCGGTACGGTTTCGGGCTTGGCTTGAACGAGGGTGGCGGTGCCGCTCAGCAGCAGGGCCAGGAGTACGGGGCGCAGCATGGGGACTCTCCGTGTCGAAAAGGTGCGGATTGTCCCATGTTCTGACGGGTGCGTCAGCGCTTGGCAGCCACCCGCCACACCCGCGCAATATCCGCCGCCCGCTCACTGAGCAAGCGCGGCGCTTCAGCACATGCCTGTTCCAGGCTGGTCGGCCCGGAGGGCAACGCGAATGCGGCATCGACGCCATGGGCGTACATCTGCTCATAACCATCGCCCAGGGTGCCTGCGATCACGATCACCGGCACGCCATGTTGCCGGGCGATGCGCGCCACACCGAAGGGCGTTTTGCCGCGCAGGGTCTGGGCGTCGAAGCGGCCTTCGCCGGTAATCACAAGGTCGGCGCCGCGCACGGCTTGATCAAGGCCGACCAACTCAGCCACGACCTCCACACCCGCACGGAACTGCGCCCCCAGGAAGGCTTTGGCGGCGAAGCCCAGGCCGCCCGCCGCGCCGCTGCCGGGTTCGTCGCGTACATCGCTGGGCATCACACGAGCGCAGTGGTCGGCGAAGTGGCCGAGTGCAGCGTCAAGTTGGCCGACCTGCTCAGGGGCGGCGCCTTTTTGCGGGCCGAAAATCGCCGATGCGCCCTGGGGACCGCACAGTGGGTTATTCACGTCGGCGGCAATTTCAAAGCGCACCTCGGCCAAGCGCGGATCCAAGTCTTCGAGGCTAAGACGAGCCAGGCGCGACAAGGCCAGGCCTCCAAGGGCCAGCGCTCGCTCCTGGGCGTCGAACAATTGCACCCCCAACGCCTGCATCGCCCCGGCCCCGCCGTCGTTGGTGGCGCTGCCGCCAATCGCCAGGATGATGCGTCGGGCACCGGCATCCAGCGCCGCGCGGATCAGCTCGCCGGTACCAAAGGTGCTGGTAATGCAGGCGTTGCGCTGACCGGGCGGGACCAATTGCAGGCCGCTGGCTTCGGCCATTTCGATGATGGCCGTGTGGCTGTGCGCCAGCCAGCCCCAGCGCGCATCAACCTTGGCCCCCAGCGGTCCGTGCACCGTTTGGCGGCGCAGTTCGCCGTGGCAGGCGGCGAGCACCGAATCTACCGTCCCTTCACCGCCGTCCGCCATCGGACACTGGATCAACTGCGCATCCGGCCAGACCTGGGCCAACCCGTGGGCGATGGCCCGGGCGACGCCTTCGGCACTCAGGCTGTCCTTGAACGAGTCGGGGGCGATGATGACTTTCATGGGCTTTCTCCGGTTTTTATGACGCCCATGCTGCCAGTTGGCACCGGAATTGACGCCGGTCCGATGCACAAGTGCGGCTGAGGTTTGTTGTTCAATCCGACAAAGACTGGGGCAGCAGCTGCACGCCGAGATACAACGCGAGCATGCCGTCCAGGGTCAACGGATCGACGCCGCTGAGTTCGGCGATGCGTTCCATGCGGTAGCGCAGGCTGTTGCGGTGAATACCCAAGGCATCGGCGCAGGCCTGGCTTTGGCCGTCGTGCTCGCACCAACTGCGCAGGGTGGCCAGCAGTTGACCGTTGCTGTCCTTGGCCAACACTTTACGCAACGGGCCGAGCAGCTCATCGAGAGCATCGTCGTTGCGATGGCGCCAGAGCATCACCGGCAGGCGGTAACGGTTGAGCGTGAGCAGCCGTGAATGCGGCAGCACGTCGCGCCCGTAGGCGAGCAAATCGCCGACACGTCGATAGCAGCGGCGCAGCCCGGCCAGCCCGTCGGCCTGGCCACCGACTGCCACGCGAAGGATGTTCCAGCCCTGGCCTTCGAGCTTTTCCAGCAGCCGGGGATTGTCCACCTGAACGGCCGCAGGCCGGCACCACAACAGCGAAAATTGCGCCGAACTCACGCACCAACTGTCCGGGTAACGCGCGGTCAGCCAGGCGCTCAATGCTTGCGCCGATTGGCCGGCGCCCAGTTCGAACAGGTACGGCGTGCGCGCCAATTGCGGCTTGAGTCCCATCTGCCGGGCCTCATCGACCAGGCGCGGTGAATCGCCGGTTTCGGCCAGCAATAATGCCAGCAGGTCGTCACAACGCTGGCGTCGCCATTGCTGTTCGGCTTGTTGATGACGATGACTGACCAGCATTTCGGCGGTCATGCGCACCAGTTCGGCGTACGTGCGCAACTGCTCCGGTTCGCCGGTGAGGCCAAGTACGCCAATCAGGCGCTGGTCGTGCATCAGCGGCAGGTTGATGCCCGGTTGCACCCCCTTGAGATGCCTGGCGGTATGGCCGTCGATTTCCACCACGCGGCCATTGGCGAGCACCAGTTGCGCGCCTTCATGGCGGGTATTGATCCGCTCGGCTTCACCGCTGCCCAGGATCAGCCCTTGACTGTCCATGACGTTGACGTTGTAGGGCAAAATCGCCATGGTCCGATCGACGATATCCTGCGCCAGGTCATGATCCAGCTCGAACATGGGGGCACTTCCTCAAAAAATCCTGAAAACAGGGTTGTTCATCGGCACAGCGCAAACCCGGCTTGCCTGTGCGCGAGCACAAAGACAGCCCAGCGTTGCGTGGCCGAGACTCATAGGGCGATCAACGTTACCCGCGCATCGCGAAAAATCATAATAAAGAGAGAGTCCCATGTCCCAGAGCGCCGCTGCCACACTGGCCACCGATGACGATAAAAACGCCATCTACAAGCGCATTACCCTGCGCCTGATCCCGTTCATTTTCATCTGCTATCTGTTCAACTACCTCGACCGGGTCAACGTTGGCTTTGCCAAGTTGCAGATGCTCGATGCACTGAAATTCAGCGAAACCGTGTACGGCCTGGGTGCCGGGATTTTCTTTATCGGCTACGTGCTGTGTGGCGTGCCAAGCAACCTGGCACTGACCAGGTTCGGTCCACGGCGTTGGATTGCGTTGATGATGATTGTGTGGGGCACCCTGTCCACCTGCCTGCTGTTCGTGACCACCCCGACGCATTTCTACGCCTTGCGCCTGCTGACCGGCGCCGCCGAGGCCGGCTTCTTCCCCGGTGTGGTGCTGTACCTGTCGCAGTGGTTCCCAACGTTCCGCCGTGGGCGGATCATGGCGCTGTTCATGTCGGCGATCCCGGTGTCGGGTTTGCTCGGCAGCCCGTTTTCCGGCTGGATCCTCAACCACTTCGCCGCAGGCCAAGGTGGCCTGGCGGGCTGGCAGTGGATGTTCTTGCTGCAAGGCATCCCAACCGTGATCCTCGGCGCCCTCGCCTACTTCCTGCTCAGTGACAGCTTCGCCAACGCCAAGTGGCTCACGCCCCACGAGCGCGCGGTGCTGGAAGCCGACCAGGCTACCGACCTGGCCAACAAACCCAAGACCACCACCGACTCCCTGGCTGAGGTGTTCAAGAACCCGGCCATCTGGGCCTTTGGCCTGATCTACTTCTGTATCCAGAGCGGTGTGTACGCGATCAATTTCTGGTTGCCGTCGATTATCAAGAACCTGGGCTTCAGCGACAACCTGGTGATCGGCTGGCTTAGTGCGATCCCTTACTTGTTGGCGGCGGTGTTCATGTTGCTGGTGGGGCGTTCCGCCGATTTGCGCAAGGAGCGCCGCTGGCACTTGGTGGTGCCAATGTTGATGGGGGCCATCGGCCTGATGATTGCGGTGAATTTCGCTACCACTCCGGCCCTGGCAATCCTCGGCCTGACCATCGCCACCATGGGCGCCCTCACCGGCCTGCCGATGTTCTGGCCCGTGCCCACCGCGATGCTCAGCGCAGGTGCGGCGGCCGGTGGCCTGGCGCTGATCAATTCCATGGGCCAGATGGCCGGTTTCCTCAGCCCGTATATCGTCGGCTTCGTCAAGGATGCCACTGGGTCCACGGATCTGGCGCTTTACCTGCTGGCAGCGGTGATTGTGGCGGGTAGTGTGTTGGCGTTGCGGATGACGCGGACCCTCAAGGCCTGACGTGGTGCCTGTGGGAGGGGCGCAGAACCCTCCCACATTTTGGTCCGTGCTTACAGCAGGCCGCCGCCGTCGATATCGATGACCGCGCCAGTCATATACCCATTCTCCATGGCCAGCACATACCCCGCCGCCACTTCCTCTGCCTGCCCTACCCGGCCAACCGGCAATGCACCACCGGCCTTGGCGAACATTGCCAGGCGCTGCTCCTCGGCCAACCCCGCATACGCCGGTGTATCGATCACCCCCGGGCTGATCACGTTGACGCGACGCGGCGCCAGCTCTTTGGCCAATTGCTTGCCCAGCGCTTCGGTCGCGGCATTGATGCCGACCTTGATGAACTGGCCCGGCAGGAATTTACGCCCCAGTTGCCCGGAGGTCAGGCTGATGCTGCCGCGCTCATCCAGAAATGGCAGGGCCAGTTGAATCGCCCGCAATGCGCCCCAGAGTTTCACATTGAAATTGCCCTGAGCTTCCTCAAGGTCGGTCTCGCTCAAGTGTTTGGCGCGTACCGAAGGGCCAGACGTGTACACCAGATGGTCAAAGCGCCCGACTGTTTCGAACAGACGTTGCAAGGACAGCGCGTCGGTGACATCCACCGGTTCGCTGCGCACGCCGTTGTCGGTACTGGAAGACAAGCGCCGCCCGGCCAGCACCACCTGAGCGCCGCGCGCAGCCGCCGCCTTGGCCACCGCTGCGCCAATACCGCTACTGCCGCCGATCACAATCACGGTTTTGCCATTGAGGGGAGATGTCATGGGAAATGTCCTGGGGAGAGAAAGTGAGCGTTCATCTTCCCAGCTTGGCAATTGACGAAAAATCCCGGTAAAACGACAAGATCTTTAAAGGAATTTTACAAATGAGTTCCATCCTCGACCTTGAAGTCTTTGTGCGCACCGCCGACACGGGCAGCCTGTCCGCCGCTGCCCGCGGCCTGGGCTTGACCCCCGCAGCCGCCAGCATCGCCCTCAAGCGCCTGGAAACTCGGCTGGGCACTCGCCTGCTGGCGCGCTCCACTCGCAGCATGCGCCTGACCGAAGAAGGCAAGCACTACCTCGACAGCGTGCGCGAGGCCCTGGCGGCGCTGGCCGAGGGTGAGCAGGCGCTCAAGCAGCAAGGCCAGGGGTTGACCGGCCTGCTGCAACTGGCCGCGCCCTCGGATTTCGGGCGCAATGTGGTGCTTGGCTGGCTGGATGAATTCAAGCGGGAACACCCGAATATTCGCTTGCAATTGCTGCTTAACGACAGCAATGCCGACCTGTTCCGCGACACCGTCGACATCGCCCTGCGCTTCGGCATACCCCGGGATTCGAGCCTGGTGGCACTGCCGGTGGTGCCGGGCCACCAGCGCATTGCCTGCGCCAGCCCCGATTACCTCTTGCGCCATGGCACCCCCACCACGCCGGCGCAGTTGGCACAGCACACTACGCTGCGCTACATGCGCCAGGGCCGGGCCAACAGCACCTGGTTTTTTCGCCAGGGCAACGACCTGCAGGAGGTCGAAGTGACCGGCGACTACTTGAGCGACGACGGTGAAATCGTGCGGCGCTGGGCCTTGGCCGGCCACGGTATTGCGTACAAGGCCAACCTGGATATCGCGCGGGATCTCAAGGCCGGCCGCCTGGTGCAACTGCTGCCCGACTGGCAAGGCGAACCCACACCGTTCAATCTGATGTGCCCACACCGCCTGCAAGTGTCGGAGCGGGTGAAAGTGTTGCATCGATTTCTGCAGGAGCGTTGCCAGGCCTTGCTGAATCCATGAAGAAATGCCCCAAGGGCTTGTTGCAGAGCCTCTGAGTCTGGTATTGCATCGGGTCACGTTTCCCAGACTTGAGGAGCTTTGCATGATTTACCGCACATTGGGCCAGTCCGGCTTGAAAGTCAGCGCCTTGACCCTGGGCAGCATGATGTTTGGCGAACAGACCAACACCGAGGACTCGCTGCGCATCATCGACAAGGCCTGGGACCAGGGCATCAATTTTATCGACACGGCGGACGTGTACACCGGCGGCCGCTCCGAAGAACTGGTCGGCGAAGCCATTGCCCGCCAGCGCCAGGATTGGGTGGTGGCGTCCAAGGTCGGTTTCGGCCCGCCGGACGGGTTACCCAACCGCAGCGGCCTGAGCCGCAAGCGGATCTTCAATGCGCTGGAAGCCAGCCTGACCCGTCTCGACACCGACTATCTGGACATCTACTACCTGCACCGCGAAGACCACGCCACGCCGCTGGAAGTGACTGTATCGGCGATTGGCGACCTGATTCGCCAGGGCAAGATCCGCTACTGGGGCCTGTCCAACTATCGCGGCTGGCGCATTGCCGAAGTGATTCGCGTGGCCGAGCGCCTGGGCGTGGACAGACCGGTGATCAGCCAGCCGCTGTACAACATCGTCAACCGCCAGGCCGAGGTGGAACAGATCACCGCCGCGGCGGCCTATGGCTTGGGCGTGGTGCCCTACAGCCCGTTGGCCAGGGGCGTGCTGAGCGGCAAATATGCGCCGGATGTCACCCCCGAACCTGGCAGCCGCGCCGCGCGCCAGGATAAACGCATCCTGGAAACCGAATGGCGCGTGGAGTCACTGCGCATCGCCCAGCAGATCCAGCAATACACCCAGGGCCGTGGCGTAGGCATCGTGGAGTTTGCGATTGCCTGGGTGCTGAACAACGCAGCAGTGAGTTCGGCGATTGTCGGGCCGCGCACCGAAGCGCAGTGGGACGCCTACACCGGTGCGCTGGATGTGAAGATCACGGCAGAGGATGAAGCGTTTATCGATTCGTTGGTCACGCCAGGGCATTCGTCCACACCGGGGTTCAATGATGTGAGCCACTTTGTTTCGGGCCGCGCGGTGCGCGCGTAAGCAGCCTCTCGGGCGGATCTGGAAGCCTGTGGGGGTCGACAGCTCCCACATTCGAGCTGCGTAAACCGACCATTTTGAGTCATTTTCCGTCTTCCGCCCCAAAACGGCGCACCCTCCGCCGTTAAAAGCACCATAATCCGCTTCTCGATTCTCTTTGTTTATTCAAATCGGCTTTCGCGAGGACAGCGTGTCTAAAGGTGTTGTGTTATCGGTATCGGCCTCGGTGTTGTTTGCCGTCATGTATTACTTCACGTCGCTTCTCACGCCGTTGAGCGGCCTGGAGATTTTCGGCTGGCGCATGCTGCTGACCGTGCCTTGCATGACGGTGTTCATGATCGTCAGCGGCGAATGGCGGCGAGTGCGCGACTTGCTGCGCGTGCTGGCGGCCAAGCCTCGATGGATTGCCGGTGTGATGCTGTCGTCGACGCTGCTTGGCCTGCAATTGTGGCTGTTCATGTGGGCGCCGCTGAACGGGCGCAGCCTGGATGTGTCGGTGGGTTACTTCCTGCTGCCGCTGACCATGGTGCTGACCGGTCGCCTGGTGTGGGGCGAACAGCTTTCCTACCTGCAAAAAATCGCGGTGTTTTTCGCTGGCCTCGGCGTGCTTAACGAGTTGTACCAGGCCGGCGGATTTTCCTGGGCGACGCTGGTGGTGATCATCGGTTACCCGCTGTATTTCATCCTGCGCAAATACCTCAAGACCGATCACCTGGGCGGGCTGTGGCTGGATATGGCGCTGATGCTGCCGGTGGCCTGGTGGTTTGTGCAAAGCGGTGAACAAGGTTTTGCGGTGATGGATACGCACCCCAAGCTGTATGCGTTGATCCCCTTGCTGGGCCTGATCAGTGCCTCGGCCTTGGTGAGCTATATCATCGCCAGCCGTTTGCTGGCGTTCAGCCTGTTCGGGCTGCTCAGTTATGTCGAACCGGTGTTGCTGCTGGTGGTTGCCCTGCTGCTGGGTGAAGGGGTCAAACCGGGGCAATGGCTGACCTACATTCCGATCTGGATCGCCGTGATGGTGCTGGTGTTCGAAGGGTTCAAGCACTTGGTGCGCCAGCAGCGAGCCTGATGCCCAGACAATAAAAAGCCCGGCCGGGGTTGTCCTCGGCCGGGCTTTTTTTCAGCCTTAGTCGGTGGTCAGCACACCACGACGTACCTGGTCCCGCTCGATGGACTCGAACAACGCCTTGAAGTTGCCCTCGCCAAAGCCATCATCGCCTTTGCGCTGGATGAACTCGAAGAATACCGGGCCCATCAGGGTTTCCGAGAAGATCTGCAGCAGCAGACGCTTGTCGCCTTCAATGGACGAACCGTCCAGCAGGATGCCGCGCGCCTGCAACTGATCCACCGGCTCGCCGTGGTTCGGCAGGCGGCCTTCGAGCATTTCGTAGTAGGTGTCCGGCGGCGCGGTCATGAAGCGCATGCCGATCTTCTTCAGCGCATCCCAGGTCTTGATCAGGTCGTCGGTGAGGAAGGCCACGTGCTGGATGCCTTCACCGTTGAACTGCATCAGGAACTCTTCGATCTGCCCGGCGCCCTTGGACGATTCCTCGTTGAGCGGGATACGGATCATGCCGTCCGGCGCGCTCATGGCCTTGGAGGTCAGGCCGGTGTATTCGCCCTTGATATCGAAGTAGCGCGCTTCCCGGAAGTTAAACAGCTTCTCGTAGAAGTTGGCCCAGTAGACCATGCGCCCGCGATACACGTTGTGAGTCAGGTGATCGATCACCTTGAGGCCTGCGCCTTGCGGGTTACGGTCCACGCCGTCGAGGAAGACGAAGTCGATGTCATAGATCGAGCTGCCTTCGCCGAAACGGTCGATCAGGTACAGCGGCGCGCCGCCGATACCTTTGATCGCCGGCAGGTTCAATTCCATCGGGCCGGTCTCGATATGGATCGGTTGCGCGCCCAGTTCCAGCGCACGGTTGTAGGCTTGCTGCGAGTCCTTGACGCGAAACGCCATGCCGCACACCGATGGGCCATGCTCGGCCGCGAAATAGGAGGCGATGCTGTTGGGCTCGTTGTTGAGGATCAGGTTGATCTCGCCCTGGCGGTACAGGTGCACGTTCTTGGAACGGTGGGTCGCAACCTTGCTGAACCCCATGATCTCGAAGATCGGTTCCAGGGTGCCCGGGGTCGGCGATGCGAACTCGATGAATTCAAAGCCCATCAGGCCCATTGGATTTTCGTATTGGTCGGTCATGGCCGGTACCTCATCATTCTTGTGGATAGCAATTGATTATTTGCAAGCAAGGATGAGAGGTAAGGGAGGCGCGCAGGACAAGCCTCGCACGCTGCGGGCGAGGAAGTCACCAAAGATGAGGGGGGAGCCGTGTCGCTTCATGGTGTCATCAGTCTCTGACGGCTTAGGCTTGCGTGAGCGCAAGTCCATATTCTTGTATGCGTAAATCGATTCTACACAGCGTAACCATGTTTGTCCGTACTCTTATCAAATCCCCATTGCCCTGGCCCGTGCAAGGGGTTTGTTGCACAGGAAAATCCCCAGCAGAATGATCGCGCCGCCGAGCAACATCGGCGCGGTCAACTGTTCGCCCAGCAGCAAGGCGCCGCAGATCACCGCCGTCAGTGGGTTAAGGGCGATAAACACGCCGGAGCGCGTCGCGCCGATACGACGGATCCCGTCGTAGTAGCCGATATAGGCCAATGCCGAGCCCAGCACCCCAAGGTACAACAGGCTCAGCACTTGCGGCAGGCCGATGCCGGCAAGCGCTTGCAGCGTGACGCTACCGGTGAGCGTCGTAGTGGCCGTCAACATCAGGGTGCCCAGCAACACCGACCAGGTCACGGTCTGCAATGGGCCCAGGCTTGCGTTCAACCCTCGCGAACACAACGAATAAATGCCCCACGCCACTACGCAGCCAACAATCAACAGATCGCCCAATCCGCTGCCTGGGGTGGCCAGCAATTGCGGGTTGCGACTGATGATCACCGTGGCGGCGCCTGCCAGGCACAGCGCAATCCCGAACACCTTGGCGCGGCTCAGGCGTTCCTTGAACAGCCACCAGGAGGCCAGGCCAATCACCGCCGGGTTCAGCGCCACGATCAACGAGGCCCGTGACGCGTTGATGTACTGCAACCCGTAGAAGAAGCACAGGTTGTAGAAAAAAATCCCGAAAAAGCCCAGCACCGTCAGTTGCAACAGCTGGGGCACGCTCGGACGTACCAGACGGATGCGGGCCACCGCCATGAACAGCAACAGCGCCAGGCTGGCCAGGATAAACCGCAGGCTGGCGGCCAGCAGCGGGCTGATCTGATCGGCCAGGTAGCGCCCGGCGACAAAGGTGCCGCCCCAGATCATGGTGACGGCGGCGAGTTTGCAGTAAGTCAGGCGATCTGAAGTGACAAGCATGGGATTTGCTCAAGGAACAGGAGAATGGGCGTATTCTTCAGCTAATACCTCATCATCGTAAAATGAGTCTTTACTCATGACCCTGACGCAACTGGAAATCTTCTCCCTGGTAGCCGAGCTGCAAGGCTTCACCAGCGCGGCGCACCGATTGGGTGTCAGCCAATCGGCGGTGTCGCATGCCATCAAGGCCCTGGAGCAGGAGCTGGGGGTGGAGTTGTTCCGACGCCATCAGAGCCTGGTAGTACCGAGCGACATCGGCCAGCAACTGCTCGGCCGCGCCCGCGCCATGCTGGGCCTGGCCAATACACTGCAACAGGAGGCCGCCGATGCCCGAGGCATGAAACGCGGCACGTTGCGGATCGGCTCGTTTGGGCCAACCGCGTCGATTCGCCTGCTGCCAGGCATACTCGAGCACTTTCGCGCTGCGCATCCGGGCATTGAAGTGCATGTGGACGAAGGACCGGACCGGCAGGTGCTGGAGTGGCTGGACGAGCGCCGCATCGATGTGGGCTTCGTGGTACTGGAACAGGACCGTTTCGACACCTTCACCTTGTTCGAAGACCAGATGGTCGCGCTGTTGCCTGCTGATCATCCTTTGGCCGTGCGCGCCACCCTGACATTGCAGGACCTGTGTGACGACCCGTTCATTTTGACCCAGGCCGGTTCGTCGGAACTGGTATCGCGATTGTTCGGCGCCGCCCAATTGCGGCCCAAGGTCCGCTACCGCTGCGCCCAATTGCTGAGCACCCTGGACGCGGTCAGCCGTGGAGACGGGGTGAGCATCGTCGCCGAGGCATCGCTGCCGCTGGTGCCCGATACGCGCTATGTGCGGCGGCCGCTGTCACCGCGCGAACCGCGGCAGATAGGCCTGGCGGTACTGGACCGTCGGCAGTCTTCACCGGCGGCCCTGGCGTTCATCGAGATTGCACAGCGCCTTGCCGAAACGAGCATATTTGCGTCGGCCCATCTATCATCCAAATATTCCTGACCGGTCCGCCGGTACAGCTCCCTTCGCCACAGGCCGCTGCCTTCATGCCGCTCACCGTCAAAGGTCCTCGCAAGCCCTCCGCCCGCTACGCGATCAGCGCCCTGTGCGGGGTGCTGCCGATCTTTCTGGGCGTGGCCATCCTCTATTGGCAAGCCGAACGCACACTGCAACAAAGCACCGCCCGTACCGCAGTGGAAGCCGTGCGCCAGTTCGACCTGATGCTCGACAACACCGCCCTCGCCGCCCAGGCCCTGCTGCCGCTGGCCGGACAGCCTTGCGACAATGCTGCTCAATTGGCATTGCGCGAGCAGGTCACGCGGCGCCCCTTCGTGCGCGCAACCACCTTGTCCTGGCAGAAAAACATCTATTGCAGCTCATTGTTCGGCAGCGATTATGAGTCGTCGGTCAATCCGCGAGACTACGTCGACGGCACGCTTTGGTTGATGAACGGCAATCCTGTGACACCCGACACCGCCCTGCTGGTGTATCGATTGGTCGACGGCGATAAAGCCGCGTTTGCCTCGATTGACGGCTACCACCTGACCAACGCCCTGCGCCTGATCAGTCGCTACGCGGGCCTGACCCTTCAGGTCGGGCCTCATTGGCTCGGCCCTGACGGTAAAGTACAGGACGTGCCGGCACCCGCGTTTGCCGTGGCCGCTCAGCATTTGGCCTCCACGCATTATCCCTACAGCGTCGACGCCGGCATGCCCGCCGGTGAAGTGTGGCGATTCATGCGCGACCGCTACCCTGCCCTGTTCAGCCTGGTGCTGTTCTTTGGTGTATTGGCGGGCATGTTCGCGCATTGGCTGCAAAAACGCGTTTCTGCGCCGAGCCACGAACTGCAACGCGCACTCGGTGCCCACGAGTTCATCCCGTACTTCCAACCAGTGGTGCGCGGTGACACACGTGAATGGGCCGGCTGCGAAGTGCTGATGCGCTGGCAGCACCCCAAGGAAGGCTTGGTGCGACCGGACCTGTTCATTCCGCTCGCCGAGGATTGCGGCCTGATCGTACCGATGACCCGCGCCCTGTTGCGCCAGACCGCCGCGCAACTGGCGCCGCATGTGTCGCGCTTGCGCCCGGGGTTTCATATCGGTGTGAATATCACCGCCCGCCACTGCCAGGACCTGGCCCTGGTGGCGGACTGCCAAGCGTTTCTCGCGGCTTTCCCACCGGGCCGGGTGACGTTGGTGCTGGAACTGACCGAGCGCGAGCTGATCGAACCCACCGACATCACCCGACGCCTGTTCGATGCCCTGCATCAACTGGGTGTGATGATTGCCATCGATGACTTCGGCACCGGCCACTCCAGCCTGGGTTATTTGCGTCACTTCAATGTCGACTACTTGAAGATCGACCAGAGTTTTGTCGCGATGATCGGTGCCGACGCACTGTCCAGCCATATTCTGGACAGCATCATAGAACTGTCCGGCAAGCTCGACCTGGGTATCGTGGCCGAAGGCGTGGAAACAGTGCAGCAATGTGAATACCTGGCGGCCAAAGGCGTGGACTTCCTGCAAGGGTATCTGTTTGGACGGCCATTACCCGCTGACGAGTTCATTAAATCGCTGGTCGACGTTGAATAGCCACGCACTAGCGATATTGAAATAATGTTAGTGAGATGAAAGACGTGATTTACTCTTAGCAAATTAACTACTACAATTTTCCTGCCTGTGCGGCCCTCGCAGGAAGGCTTCTTTGTTGAGTCGCCTTAAAGCTCTTGATTCACAGCTTTGTCTGCAGTTGATATCAGCCAAATACACGATTGGAGTAACTATTTTGTCCAGACTTGCCGAATTTCGCGCAGCAGAAAAAGCCCTTCAAGAGCAGCTTGCCCAGCTGGAATCTCTGAAGAACGATGCTGGCCTGAAGAAAGAAATCGAGTTCGAAGAAAAGCTTCAAGCCCTGATGAAGAGCTATGGCAAAGGCCTGCGCGACATCATTTCCATCCTCGATCCAAACCCGGGCAAGGCCAGCGCAGCCGCTGCGACCGCACCCAAACAGCGCCGTGCACGCGTGGTCAAGGTCTACCACAACCCGCATACCGGCGAGCTGATCGAAACCAAAGGCGGTAACCACCGCGGCCTCAAGGCCTGGAAAGAACAGTATGGCGCCGCCACTGTAGATTCGTGGCTTCGCGGCTGATCGCCGACACTAACAAAGAGCCCCGCTTACGCGGGGCTTTTTTTATTCAAGGGTTCGAAAGCGAACTTAAATAACATTTCATCTGTTCAAAATCGATCAGGCTGACACACTTAAAGTTTCAGACTGTCGCGCACCGAACTGACTTCACCCTTGCTCGAATCGTAGGCTTGGGCTTGCCCTGCGTAAGAAAAAACATAGGCCTTTTGGCTATCAACCGCCGCCACCAATGTTTGCGACAATACGTGACGGCCATTCTCGGTAATCACACAGGTAGTTTCCAGCGCCTCAAGACGGCTCAATGTTGCACTGTGCATTTTGGTGCACACGCTTTGATAACCGCCTTGGGCAAAATCTTTCTGAATGGATTTACGCATCTCCAACAACACACCTTGAAGATTAACGTTATGCCCTGCTTCGATTGGCGTACCGGTTAACTCCATGACCATCACCGTGTTGCCATTATCGTCTTGCTTGACGGCACGCTGGCGGGACACCGGTCGAGGGTTCGTCGAGGGTTCGCCGTCGGGCACATTCTCCACTTGCCAGCCTTCAGGCCATTGAATCTCGGGGCCCTCCGCCTGCACGAACGGGCTGGCCAACAGCAAAAACACAGCACTCAACAGCGGTTTACGAAGTTCGATCATTGCCAGAAATACCAGAGGTCCAAGGCGCAAAGTGTGAGCCCCACCAGCCGCCTGTCGCAAGGGCTGCGTGGCCTTTTTCATTTGGCGCCGCAGGCGGGCCTTGCGTATCATGACTGCGCTGCATGGATGCCGGCCGCAAGCCAAGGGAACGCTCCTCTCACCTGGAGCCGCGTTTGCCCCATTTTTTCTGGAGGGCCCATGAGCCTGCACGAACTGAACACTTTCCCGGGCGTCACCGCCCAACCTGACACCGCCACCACGAACTTCGTGTTCAACCACACCATGCTGCGGGTCAAGGACATCACTCAGTCACTGGACTTCTACACCCGCGTCCTGGGTTTCTCGCTGGTTGAAAAACGCGACTTCCCGGAAGCCGAATTCAGCCTCTATTTCCTCGCCCTGGTCGACAAGGCGCAGATCCCGGCCGACGCCGCCGCCCGCACCCAATGGATGAAATCGATCCCGGGCATCCTGGAGCTGACGCACAACCACGGCACCGAAAACGACCCCGACTTTGCCTACCACAACGGCAACACCGACCCACGTGGTTTTGGCCATATCTGCATCTCGGTGCCGGACATCGTTGCGGCGTGCGAACGTTTCGAAGCACTGGGCTGCGACTTCCAGAAGCGCCTGAACGATGGCCGCATGAAAAGCCTGGCGTTCATCAAGGACCCGGATGGGTACTGGGTTGAGATTATTCAGCCGGCGCCGCTGTAACGAAAAAACCCCATGATCGCTCATGGGGTTTTTCGTATTCAGGCCCTGCTTTACGCCGGCGCAGATGTACGGATCAGGTGATCGAACGCGCTCAGGGAAGCCTTGGCGCCCTCGCCGACCGCAATCACGATCTGCTTGTACGGTACGGTCGTCACGTCACCGGCCGCGAACACGCCGGGCAGTGATGTCTCGCCACGTGCATCGACAATGATCTCGCCACGTGGCGTCAGCTCCACCGTGCCTTTGAGCCAATCGGTATTGGGCAGCAAACCGATCTGCACGAAGATGCCTTCCAGGTCGATGGTCTTGAATTCCCCACTGTCGCGATCCTTGTACGCAAGGCCAGTGACTTTCTGGCCATCACCTTTGACTTCACTGGTCAGTGCGCTGGTGATCACGTCAACGTTCGGCAGGCTGTGCAGCTTGCGTTGCAACACCGCATCGGCGCGCAGCTTATTGTCGAACTCAAGCAGGGTCACGTGGCTGACGATGCCGGCCAGGTCAATGGCCGCTTCTACGCCGGAGTTACCGCCGCCGATCACCGCTACGCGCTTGCCTTTGAACAACGGGCCGTCGCAGTGCGGGCAGAAACACACGCCCTTGGCCTTGTACTCCTGCTCACCCGGCACGCCCATTTCACGCCAGCGGGCGCCGGTGGCCAGGATTACGGTCTTGGACTTGAGCGTCGCACCGCTTTCGAAGCGAATCTCGTGCAAGTCGCCGGCATTTTTCGCCGGGATCAAGGCACTCGCACGCTGCAGGTTCATGATGTCCACGTCGTACTGACGCACATGGGCTTCCAGGGCACTGGCCAACTTCGGCCCTTCGGTTTCCTGTACCGAGATAAAGTTCTCGATGGACATGGTGTCCAGCACCTGGCCGCCAAAACGCTCGGCGGCAACGCCAGTGCGGATGCCTTTACGCGCAGCGTAGATAGCGGCCGAAGAACCGGCCGGGCCGCCGCCGACAACCAGTACATCAAAGGCCTCTTTGGCACTGATTTTTTCAGCAGCCTTTTCAATGCCGCTGGTGTCGAGCTTGGCGAGGATTTCTTCCAGACCCATGCGGCCCTGGCCGAAGTTCACGCCGTTGAGGTACACACTCGGTACCGCCATGATCTGGCGCTCATCGACTTCAGCCTGGAACAACGCGCCGTCGATGGCGACATGGCGGATATTCGGGTTGAGCACGGCCATCAGGTTCAGCGCCTGGACCACGTCCGGGCAGTTCTGGCACGACAGCGAGAAGTACGTCTCGAAGCTGAACTCGCCTTTGAGGGCGCGGATCTGTTCAATCACTTCGACACTGGCCTTCGACGGGTGGCCACCGACTTGCAGCAGGGCCAGCACCAGCGAAGTGAATTCATGGCCCATGGGGATGCCGGCGAAACGCAGGCTGATATCGGCACCCGGGCGGTTGATAGAGAACGATGGCTTGCGCGCATCATTGCCATCGGTTTTCAGGGTAATCAGCGTGGTGAGGCTGGTTACGTCTTGCAAAAGGGCGAGCATTTCCTGGGATTTCGCGCCGTCATCGAGGGAGGCGACGATCTCGATCGGCTGGGTGACCCGTTCCAGGTATGACTTCAACTGAGCTTTAAGATTGGCGTCCAACATACGGGCGATTTCCTGTTAATTCGATTTATTGCAGACAAAAAAACGCCCGAGCGAATCTCGCCCGGGCGTTTCAGGGGCGGATGCAGCTTACTTAAGTGCGGAATACCGCCCTTGAGACTTCACAGACTTAGATCTTGCCGACCAGATCCAGGGACGGAGCCAGAGTGGCCTCGCCTTCTTTCCACTTGGCTGGGCAGACTTCGCCCGGGTGGGCAGCCACGTACTGAGCGGCTTTGATTTTGCGCAGCAGCTCGGAAGCGTCACGGCCAACACCACCGTCGTTCAGTTCAACGATCTTGATCTGACCTTCCGGGTTGATCACGAAAGTACCGCGGTCTGCCAGGCCAGCTTCTTCGATCAGTACGTCGAAGTTGCGCGAGATGGTCAGGGTCGGGTCGCCGATCATGGTGTACTGGATTTTGCCGATGGCTGGCGAAGTGTTGTGCCAGGCAGCGTGGGCAAAGTGAGTGTCGGTGGAAACGCTGTAGATTTCGACGCCCAGTTTCTGGAATTCGGCGTAGTTGTCAGCCAGGTCTTCCAGCTCGGTTGGGCAGACGAAGGTGAAGTCGGCTGGGTAGAAGAAGACTACGGACCATTTGCCTTTCAGGTCAGCGTCGGTCACATCTACGAAGTTGCCGTTTTTGTAGGCGGTGGCTTTGAACGGTTTAACTTGGCTGTTGATGATAGGCATCGTTGACTCTCCGTCAGGGGTTAAGAAGTTGATGAAGTGAATCCTACCCACTCTCTTGACTGATGGCTCATTGGCAAAGCTGATGCTGACGATTGGTTTTCCCTATCAGGTGACTGTATTAATAGAAGAAAACTCAAAGCAGCGGTTGTGTGGCCAGGGTCATGCCGAGAAAAGGTGTCGCTTCAACATAGCGCATGGCGGATTTCATGTCGCTCCAGCCGACGTAACTCATCAATGACTTCAAGTCCCAGCCACTGCGATGGGCCCAGGTGGCAAAACCCCGGCGCAGGGAGTGGCTGGTGTACTGCTCGGCGGCGATGCCCGCGCGCTCAAGCGCCTGGCGCAATAACGGGATCACACTGTTGGGATGCAGGCCCTCCTCGCCCAGGTTGCCCCAGCGATCAATGCCGCGAAACACCGGGCCGCGCACCAACGCAGACGCACTGAGCCACTCGGTGTAGGCCTGTACCGGGCACAGCCGCAGCAGCGCCGGGGTGTGATAAGTCTTGCCGAGGTTGTCGCGGTCGCTTTTGCTGCGCGGCAGGTACAGGCTGATCCCGGCGCCTGGCGTGGCCTGCACATGCTCGATACTCAATCGACACAACTCATCGCTGCGAAAGCCGCGCCAGAAGCCCAGCAGGATCAACGCGGTGTCGCGCTTGGCCCGCAGCAGCCTGGGCTGATCCTGCGCCTCGCCGGCCTTGCGCGCTTCGACTTCAAGGGATGCCACCACCTGCTCCAGGTGTTTGAGCTGCAACGGTTCGGCTTGCTTTTCCTGCGCCGGGTGCACGGCCCGAATCCCTTTGAGCACTTTGCGCACCACGGGGGCTTTCGTCGGGTCGGGAAAACCCTGACTGGTGTGCCATTGCGCTAACGCCGAGAGCCGCAATTTCAAGGTGTTGACCGCCAATACACCCGCATGCGCCACCAGATAGCGCGCCACGCTGTCGCTGGTGGCCGGCAGGAAACCACCCCAACTCACTTCAAAGTGCTCGATGGCGGCGCGGTAGCTACGCCGCGTGTTATCGCGGGTGGCGGCGTTGAGGTAACGATCCAGATCGCTCATGGGAGGCCTATTCGTACTGCGGGTGGACGTAGCGGCGTCAAAACCGACTATGACACGGGATAATACGCCAATATCCCATCTGTTAAAGGATGAATTCAAACGACGTTTTATTCGTGTTATAGTACGTATATACATACTATGTACCACAGTACTAAATCGACGGAGACCCCATGGCGCGCGGCGGCATAAACAAAGCAGTGGTTCAAACGGCACGCCTGGCGATCCTCGCCCGCGGCGAAAACCCCAGCATCGATGCCGTACGCATCGAGATGGGCAATACCGGCTCGAAAACCACGATTCACCGTTATCTGAAGGAGCTGGACGACAGCGAGACCCGGCTGACCATCACCGAAGCCCCTATCGACGACGAGTTGGGCGAACTGGTAGCGCGGCTGGCCCAACGCCTGAAAGAAAAAGCCCAGGAGCCCATCGACCTGGCGCTGGGGCAATTCGAGCAACAAAAAGCCGCCCTGCTCGCCCAACTGCAGACGCTGGAAGCGGCCCACAGCCAGCTCAAGCAGCAATTCGATATCCAGGCCGCCGCGCTGGCGGAAGAAAGCGCCGCCCTGCAAACCGCCTGCACCAGCCTGCAAACCGAGCAAACCCGCAACGCCGGACTCAGCCAGGCGTGCAGCGATTACGAACTAAGGATCAGTGACAAGGACGAACAGATTCGTTCGCTGGAAGACAAGCACCTGCACGCCCGCGAAGCGCTCGAGCACTATCGCAACGCAATCCAGGAGCAGCGCGAGCAGGAACAGCGGCGCCACGAAGGCCAGTTGCAGCAGGTACAGGCAGAACTGCGCCAGGCCCAGCAAAGCGCGATGGTGCGTCAGGATGAGATCACCCAGCTGCATCGCGACAATGAACGTTTGCTGATCGAGCACCGGGTAGCGGCCAAAGAGCTGGCGGCGCTGCAGGATCAGGTGCGCAAGGACCAGGCCCAGCAAGGCAAGCTGAACGAACAGCTGAGCCAGATCGATAGCGAGCGCACCCTGCTGCAGGAGCGCCTGCGGGTGGCAGCCTTGCAAAGCGAGTCACGCCAGCAAGCGCTGAGCGAGCTTCAGCAGGTCAACAAGACGCTGGAACTGGACCTTGTCAAAGCCCACGCCAGTATCGAGGCATTGCGCCTGGCGGCCGTCGTTGCAACGGCGCCAGAGGCAACACCCGACACCTGATCAGTGCGTCACAGGCGTGCGCATGGTGACGAACTCTTCCGCCGCCGTCGGATGCACCCCGATGGTCTCATCGAAATGCCGCTTGGTCGCGCCCGCCTTGAGCGCGATCGCCAGGCCCTGGACGATCTCACCGGCGTCCGGGCCAACCATATGGCAGCCCAACACCTTGTCGGTGTCGGCATCGACCACCAGTTTCATCAAGGTCTTTTCCTGGCAGTCCGTGAGCGTCAGCTTCATCGGCCGGAAGCGGCTTTCGAAGACCTGCACGTTATGCCCATTCTTCTTCGCGTCCTCCTCCGTCAGGCCGACCGTACCGATATTTGGCAGGCTGAACACGGCCGTCGGGATCATGGCGTAATCCACCGGGCGATACTGCTCGGGCTTGAACAAACGACGCGCCACGGCCATGCCTTCGGCGAGCGCCACCGGTGTCAGCTGCACGCGACCGATTACATCGCCAATCGCCAGGATGGATGCCTCAGCGGTTTCGTACTGCTCATTGACTTGAATAAACCCACGCTCATCGAGTTTGACCCCGGTGTTTTCCAGGCCGAGGTTATCCAGCATCGGACGGCGGCCGGTGGCGTAGAACACGCAATCGGTTTCCAATACACGACCATCCTTGAGGGTGGCCTTGAGGCTACCGTCGGCTTGCTTGTCGATGCGCTCGATGTCGGCATTGAATTGCAGGTCCAGGCCGCGTTTGGTCAGCTCTTCCTGCAGGTGCTTGCGCACCGCGCCGTCAAAACCACGCAAGAACAGGTCACCGCGATACAGCAGCGAAGTCTTGGCGCCCAGGCCATGGAAAATACCGGCGAATTCGACCGCAATATAACCGCCGCCGACCACCAGCACGCGCTTAGGCAACTCTTTGAGGAAGAACGCTTCGTTGGAGCCGATGGCGTGTTCGCGCCCTGGAATCTCCGGAATCTGCGGCCAGCCGCCGGTGGCGACCAGAATATGCTTGGCGGTGAAGCGCTCGCCATTGATTTCCACCTGATGCGCACCCACCAGGCGCGCATGCCCTTCATGCAGCGTTACGCCGCTGTTGACCAGCAGGTTGCGGTAGATGCCATTGAGACGATTGATCTCACGGTCTTTGTTGGCGATCAGGGTTGCCCAATCAAAGTTCGCCTCGCCCAGGGACCAGCCGAAACCACTGGCCTGCTCGAAGTCTTCGGCAAAATGCGCGCCGTACACGAGCAATTTCTTGGGCACGCAGCCCACGTTCACGCAGGTACCGCCCAGGTAGCGGCTTTCCGCCACGGCCACCTTGGCACCAAAGCCGGCGGCGAAGCGCGCCGCACGAACACCGCCGGAACCGGCGCCAATTACATACAGGTCAAAATCGTAGGCCATTTCACTCTCCTCGGCAGGCCATCAGCATACCGACTTACATGGGGCTGAAAAACGAAAAAGCCACCCGAAGGTGGCTTTCTCTTACAAGCGTGCAGGCAAGCGTGAATCAGTAAGCCTTGCCGGTCTTGTAGAAGTGCTCGTAGCAGAAGTTGGTGGCTTCGATGTAGCCTTCGGCGCCGCCGCAGTCGAAACGCTGGCCCTTGAACTTGTAGGCAATCACGCAGCCGTCTTTGGCTTGCTTCAACAGAGCGTCAGTGATCTGGATCTCGCCGCCTTTGCCTGGCTCGGTTTCTTCGATCAGCTTGAAGATGTCCGGAGTCAGGATGTAACGACCGATAATCGCCAGGTTCGACGGCGCATCTTCCGGTGCCGGTTTTTCAACCATGTCACGCACGCGGATCAGGCCATCACCAATGTCGTCACCGGCGATAACCCCGTACTTGTTGGTTTCGGTCGGGTTCACTTCCATGACCGCGACGATGGTGCAACGGTATTTCTGATACAACTTGACCATCTGAGTCAGTACGCCGTCGCCTTCCAGGTTGACGCACAGGTCATCCGCCAGGACCACGGCGAACGGCTCGTCACCGATCAGCGGGCGGCCGGTGAGGATCGCGTGGCCAAGGCCTTTCATCTGGGTCTGACGGGTGTAAGAGAAGGAGCACTCGTCCAGCAGCTTACGGATACCAACCAGGTATTTTTCCTTGTCGGTGCCCTTGATCTGGTTTTCCAGCTCGTAGCTGATGTCGAAGTGGTCTTCCAGCGCGCGCTTACCGCGGCCGGTGACGATGGAAATTTCGTTCAGACCGGCATCCAGTGCCTCTTCCACGCCGTACTGAATCAGTGGCTTGTTCACCACCGGCAGCATTTCTTTGGGCATGGCCTTGGTCGCTGGCAAGAAGCGAGTGCCGTAACCGGCTGCTGGGAACAAGCATTTCTTGATCATATGGGTCCTTACAAAGGGCTGTGCGTACGAAATTCGGCGCAGTCTAATCAGGCCGCAGCCACCTTACAATGGGAGCTGCTGGCGTTGCGATGTCATCATAGAGAAAAAATGTCAGCGTAAGTTCCGCTTATCTTACAAAGAGGTTCTCCATTGGCACGGCAAAATCTACCGGCCGCTCATCATTTCAACGGGCTGTGGTCTTTTTAGCATGCTTTTCAGGCAGGAACACTGACTTGGAATAACTTACGCGGCCCTGCGACATTTGGCGCTATCATTGCACCCTTGAACCAGACCAGACGAGATTGTTAATAGATGTCAGAACCAAAAGGCGTGAACGGCTACCTGATCACCCAGCGAGCCGACGGCTGGCACCTGATCAACTTCCACGGAGACAGCGTCGCTGGCGTTTTCGAAACAGAAAGCATGGCGATCGCGGTAGCCGAAGTGTTCGTGGATGAAGCGGGCCACGCGTCGAGCAAACGACCGAAGGGCAAGTAAGTCTTCAGCCCCTACGCAAAAAGCCCCGATTGACGGGGCTTTTTTTGTGTTTGTCTGTACCTAGATGGCAGTTAGCTATAATCTGCCGAAAATGCGCCACGACCGTGTCAGCACCCCCTCCCACACCCTCGACGACGAACACACATGAACAAACTTCTGGCACTGACTGCGGTACTGGCACTCGCCGGCTGCACCACCACGTCCGACGTCTACCTGAAAAACGGTGAACAAGGCCTGACCATCGATTGCTCGGGAGAAGCCAACGCCTGGGCGAGCTGCTACGAAAAAGCCGATGCCTCCTGCGCCGGTACCGGTTACCGCATTGTCGGCACCGAAGGTACACCGTCGCTCAAGGAGAGCGACAAGACCCTGGGCCAGGACGTGGGCAACTACAAGACCCGCAGTGTGGTCGTGGTCTGCAAGTAGCCTGAGGCTACAGGTGGATCTCGGCGAACTTGATGCCCAGCTCCCGAAGGATTTCGGTCAATTCATCCAGGCTTGCGAAGGATTCGACCTCATCCTGATCGTCCACCAGGAAAAAACTGCGCCCGCCGCTCTTTTTGAAAAATACGATCCACTCGCCGAGGTCGGCAGGGTTCTGGATCACATGGGTGGCCGAGAGTTGCCCCTCGGCATTGTGGGTTCTGACGTGTTCACGCTTCATATCTGATTTTTCCACCATGGCATCAGCCGGAAATGCAGGCTTCCCCGGCGCTCTTCACGTCACCTGGACGGATCGGCACATTGGACATGCTTTCATAGAGCTTGATGCTGCTGCCGCTGGAGCGCTCTTCGATTTCAAAAATCGCCGAAGGGTCGGCGGAGAATTTCTGCGGCACGATCACGCGCACCCCTTCTTTATGCGGTTCGATTTGCGGCGGACGGCGGGTCGTAGACAATTTCTGTACCACACATGCGGCGTATTCCTGGGGCTTTTTCCCGGAAATGACGGCCAGCGTCGGCGGGGTCTGCTTGATATCTGCCACCGAAGCACAGCCACCTATCGCCAAGGCCAGAACCAACACACTCCACTTCATACGAAAACCTCCGATAAAGACGCTACGACAGCGGGGGTGAGAATTTTCTCCCGCAGACATAGGATTTATCCCTGATAACTCGGTAAATAACTGTTTTAAATTGTCGACGCCGTTGAAGACGAGCCGATAATAAACGCGCTAGGGCTGATAAACTCTATCTTAACCTACGTATCGTTCTGATTTTTCAGAAAAAGCCCTTCTGGAGACACCCTCATGAAATTCATCCACCAGCGCGAACACCTCAACGAGGGAGACATTGTCGTCATAGAATGCTCACAGACTTGTAATATCCGTCTGATGAGCGATGCGAATTTTCGCAGTTTCAAAAATGGCGGCCGCCACACCTACCACGGCGGCGCGTTCGACAAATTCCCCGCCAAAATCACCGCACCGAGCACCGGGTTCTGGAACATCACCCTGGACGTGGTCACGCGCCGGGCGATCAGCGTCACCCGCAAACCCGCGTTGTCCCACAAGATTCGTATCGTTCGTCGTACCAGCACCAAGCTGAGCTGATCCGACCGCACTACAGGAAATAGCCGTGACTCCTACTACCAAATACGTCATCAAGTACAAGCTCAACGGCGAACGCCGCTTTGAGTTCGCCCAACTGACGACCAATAGCGTGGAAGAAGCCAAGCAAGCCTTGGCGAAAATCCATGATGCCAGCGATGAAATCACTGACATCAACGTGAGCAAGGCGCTGTAAGCCATGTCTGGCCCTACTGCCGACCTGTTCGCCGACGACGCCCTGCAACAACCCGTCGGGCGCGAGCAAATTGGCGAACAGTCCTACGTGCTAAAGGGCTATGCCCTGCCCTGGATCGAGCGCCTTCTGCCCGAACTACGCCGCGTACTGGCACAATCCCCGTTTCGGCACATGGTCACCCCTGGCGGGTTTACCATGTCGGCGGCGTTGAGCAGTTGTGGCGAACTGGGCTGGACCACCGATGCCCGCGGCTACCGCTACAGCCCGCTGGACCCACATAGCCAGCAACCCTGGCCGGCCCTGCCCGACGCGGTGCGAGAACTGGCCGTACTGGCGGCAGCCGAGGCCGGGTTCAGCGACTTCGCCCCGGATGCCTGCCTGATCAACCGCTATGTACCGGGTGCGAAAATGTCCCTGCACCAGGACAAAAACGAACGTGACTACCGTGCGCCCGTGGTGTCGGTGTCCCTCGGGCTGCCGGCGATTTTCTTGTTTGGAGGCCGCGAGCGCAGCGACAAGCCAAAAAAAATCCCGTTGTTTCATGGCGACGTCGTGATCTGGGGCGGGATTGATCGCCTGCGCTTTCACGGTGTGATGCCGATCAAGGACGGCGTACACCCCATCATGGGCGCGCAACGCATCAACCTCACCCTGCGCACCGCCGGCTGATTTGAGCGCAAGCTTCGGGGTGTCAGGTAGTCACGGCACGGCTAATCTGCCGAGAGTCCGTCAAGAGTGCCGATTATGACTACCGAACAAGACCCGCGCTGGGCAGCGATCCTGGCCCGCGACCCCAAGGCCGACTCGTTGTTCGTCTATGGCGTGAAAACCACCGGTGTGTATTGCCGCCCCAGCAGCGTGTCGCGCTTGCCGCGCCCGGAAAATGTCGAGTTCTTCGACACACCGGCGCAAGCCGAAGCGGCGGGATATCGGCCCAGTAAGCGTGCCGTCGGAGATCAGACCCAACGTGCGGCACAGCATGCGCAACGGGTGGCCGACGCCTGCCGTCATATTGAGCAAGCCGACACCCCGCCCAGCCTCGATATCCTTGCCGCACGGGCGGGCCTGAGCCCGTTTCACTTCCATCGTGTGTTCAAGTCCGTCACCGGCCTGACTCCCAAGGCCTACGCCAGTGCCCATCGCTCGCGTAAGTTGCGCGCTGGGCTCAAAGGCCAGCACCGGGTGACGGACGCGCTGTATGACGCCGGTTTTAATTCCAACAGTCGCTTTTATGCGTCAGCCGATCAATTGCTCGGCATGAAACCCAGCGATTACAAAGCTGGCGGCAGCCACAACGAAATCCTGTTCGCCGTCGGCCAATGCTCCCTGGGGGCGATTCTCGTGGCCCAGAGCACGCGCGGCGTGTGCGCGATCCTGCTGGGCGATGACCCCGACACGCTGGTGCGGGATCTGCAGGATCAATTCCCCAAGGCCGACCTGGTCGGCGCCGACCGCCGTTTCGAACAGTTGATCGCACAGGTGGTGGGGTTTATCGAAGCCCCCGCCCTGGGCCTGGACCTGCCACTGGATGTGCGCGGCACCGCGTTCCAGGAACGGGTTTGGCAAGCCTTGCGCGAGATTCCGGTAGGCAGCACGGCCAGCTACGCGCGGATCGCCGAGCAGATCGGCGCGCCCCAGTCGTTTCGCGCGGTGGCCCAGGCCTGCGGCGCCAACCGCCTGGCAGTGGCAATCCCTTGTCATCGCGTGGTGCGCAGCAATGGTGACCTGTCGGGTTACCGCTGGGGGGTTGAGCGCAAGCGCCAATTGCTCGACCGCGAACGCGGCGACTGAACCGCACGAAAAGCCAGCGTCGTCCAGTGAATAAAACAGACTGGCCGGGCAACGGATGCCCTGCTAAAACAGCGAAAAGACCGACTGACACTGGAGACGCATCCCATGAGCAACTGGCCAGACACGCGCATTCTCGACCTGTTGGGCATAGAGGTGCCCATTATCCAGGCGCCCATGGCCGTCGGTACCACCCCCGCCATGGTGATCGCCGCCAACCGGGCGGGCGCGCTGGGCTCGATGCCGGCCGCCGCGCTGAGCATCGAACAGTTGCGCGACGCACTGACCCGCATCCGCCAGGCCAGCGATCGACCGATCAACGTCAATTTTTTCTGCCATCAGCCGCCGGCGCCTGACGAAGCGCGGGACCGCCGCTGGAAAGCGCTGCTGGAGCCCTACTACCGCGAACTGGGCGCCGATTTTGATGCGCCGACGCCGGTGTCCAACCGTGCGCCATTCAACGATGCCGCCTGCCAGGTCGTTGAAGCGTTTCGCCCGCAGGTCGTCAGTTTTCACTTCGGCCTGCCGGAAAAATCCCTGCTGGCGCGGGTAAAAGCCACAGGCGCCAAGGTGTTGTCCTCCGCCACCACCGTGGAAGAGGCGATCTGGCTGGAGCGTCATGGCTGCGATGCAATTATCGCCATGGGCCTTGAAGCCGGCGGGCATCGTGGCTTGTTTCTCAGCGACGATCTCAATACCCAGATCGGCCTGTTCGCGCTGTTGCCGCAGATCGTCGACGCCGTGAACGTGCCGGTGATTGCCGCCGGCGGCATCGGCGATGCACGCGGCATTGTCGCGGCCTTCGCCCTCGGCGCCTCGGCCGTGCAGATCGGCACAGCGTACCTGTTCACCCCCGAAGCGAATGTGACCACCGCCCATCACTACGCATTGCGCCACGCCCAGGCCAGCGAAACAGCACTGACCAACCTGTTCACCGGCCGTCCCGCGCGCGGCATCGTCAATCGGGTGATGCGCGAATTGGGCGCGATCAATCCGGCGGCGCCTGCCTTTCCCACGGCCGGTGGCGCGTTAATGCCGCTCAAGGCCAAGGATGAAGCCGGCTTCAGCAACCTCTGGTCGGGCCAGGCACTGCGCCTGTGCAAGGACGTGACCACCTATGAGCTGACCCGCGAGCTGGCGGCACAAGCCCTGGCCAGACTCAAGTAACCCTGCCACCTGCGGCAACGTTGCGCTGTACCGGCAATGGCCAACCGCTATATATTCGCATACATAGCGGTTAGCCCTTTTACCCCCGTGCCGTACATCCCCAGGAGCTGCTCCATGATGATTCACGCCTCACGCCTGGCCGTGCTGATCGCCGCGTTAGCGGTCGGCTCGGCCAACGCCGATGAAGTCCAGGTAGCCGTCGCAGCCAACTTCACCGCGCCGATCCAGGCAATTGCCGCCGACTTCCAAAAAGACACCGGCCATACGCTGGTCGCGTCCTACGGTGCTACCGGGCAGTTTTACACGCAGATCAAAAACGGCGCGCC
This sequence comes from Pseudomonas lactucae, assembly GCF_036688725.1. Classification (NCBI taxonomy): domain Bacteria; kingdom Pseudomonadati; phylum Pseudomonadota; class Gammaproteobacteria; order Pseudomonadales; family Pseudomonadaceae; genus Pseudomonas; species Pseudomonas lactucae. The sequence continues at coordinate 89,366 of NZ_JAQQPT010000015.1, forward strand.
ATTCGAGGTATTCCTCAGCGCCGACGACACCACCCCGCAAAAACTCGAAAACGAAGGCGACACCGTCAAGGGCTCACGCTTCACCTATGCCGTGGGCACGTTGGCGCTGTGGTCGGCCAAAGAAGGCTATGTGGACGCCAAGGGCGACGTGTTGAAGAAAAACGCCTTCCAGCACCTGTCCATCGCCAACCCGAAAGCCGCCCCCTACGGCCTGGCCGCCGTTCAAGTGCTGGCCAAAGAGGGCCTGACCGAGCAGGTCAAGGCCAAGCTGGTTGAAGGCCAGAACATCACCCAGGCCTATCAATTCGTGTCCACCGGTAATGCCGAGCTGGGTTTCGTGGCCTTGTCGCAGATCTATAAAGACGGCAAAGTCACCCAAGGTTCGGCCTGGATCGTCCCCGCCTCCCTGCATGACCCGATCAAACAGGACGCGGTGATCCTCAACAAAGGCAAAGACAGCGCCGCTGCCAAGGCGTTGGTTGAGTACCTGAAAGGCCCCAAAGCCGCTGCCGTCATCAAGTCCTACGGTTACGAGCTCTAAATGCCGCTATCGAGTGCCGATTTTTCCGCCATCTGGTTGACCATCAAACTGGCGTCACTGACTACCGTGATCCTGCTGGTCATCGGCACGCCGATTGCCCTGTGGCTGTCGCGTACCCGCTCGTGGTGGCGTGGTCCCATTGGCGCAATCGTCGCCCTGCCGTTGGTGCTGCCACCCACGGTGATCGGCTTCTATCTGCTGTTGACCATGGGGCCCAACGGTTACGTCGGCCAGTTCACGCAATGGCTGGGCCTGGGCACTCTCACCTTCAGTTTTACCGGGCTGGTGATCGGCTCGGTGATCTACTCCATGCCGTTTGTGGTGCAGCCGTTGCAAAACGCTTTCTCCGCGATCGGCACGCGCCCGCTGGAAGTGGCCGCGACCCTGCGCGCCAATCCCTGGGACACCTTCTTCAGCGTGACGCTGCCGTTGGCACGCCCGGGATTCATCACCGCGGCGATCCTCGGGTTTGCCCATACGGTGGGTGAATTCGGCGTGGTCCTGATGATCGGCGGCAATATCCCGGACAAGACCCGCGTGGTCTCGGTGCAGATCTACGACCATGTCGAAGCCATGGAATACGCCCAGGCCCATTGGCTGGCCGGGTCCATGGTGGTCTTCGCGTTCCTCGTATTGCTGGCACTGTACTCCAGCCGTAAAACCCGGATGGGCTGGAGCTGATGTCGATGATTGATGTACGCCTGCAACTCAAGTACTCGGACTTCGCCCTGGAGGTGGACCTGCATCTGCCTGGGCGCGGCGTGACGGCGCTGTACGGGCAATCCGGCTCCGGCAAAACCACCTGCCTGCGCTGCATCGCCGGGCTTGAGCGTGCGCACGACGGGTTTATCCAGGTCAACGATGAAGTCTGGCAAGACAGCCGCGCGGGGGTGTTCGTCGCGCCGCATAAGCGCGCGTTGGGCTATGTGTTCCAGGAGGCCAGCCTGTTCGCGCATTTGTCGGTGCGCGCCAACCTGGAATTCGGCCTCAAGCGCATCCCCCGCCAGCAACGTCGCGTGGACATGGCTCAGGCCACCGAGTTGCTGGGCATCGGCCACTTGCTCGAGCGCAACCCGCTGCACCTCTCCGGCGGCGAACGCCAGCGCATCGGTATTGCCCGCGCCTTGCTCACCAGCCCTCGATTACTGTTGATGGATGAGCCTCTGGCGGCCCTCGACAGCCAGCGCAAGGGCGAGATCCTGCCGTATCTGGAGCGCCTGCACGACGAACTGGATATTCCCGTGCTGTATGTCAGCCATGCCCAGGATGAAGTGGCGCGCCTGGCCGACCATATCGTGCTGCTGAGCGCCGGCAGCGCCCTGGCCAGCGGCCCCATCGGCGAAACCCTGGCGCGGCTCGACCTGCCGCTGGCACGCGGCGACGACGCCGGTGTGGTCATCAACGGCACCGTCAGTGCCTACGATGCGCACTATCAGTTGCTGACGCTGCAACTGCCGGGCAGCGCGCTGCCGATGCGCGTGGCCCATGCGCCGCTGGCCGTGGGAAAAGCGTTGCGGGTCAAGGTGCAGGCGCGGGACGTGAGCCTGAGCCTGCAAGCCGAAGAACACAGCAGTATCCTCAACCGCCTGCCGGTGACGGTGACCGAGGAAATTCCCGCCGACAACAGCGCCCACGTGCTGGTGCGCCTGGACGCCGATGGCACACCGTTGCTGGCGCGCATCACGCGCTTCTCCCGCGATCAGTTGCAACTGCATCCCGGCCAGGTGCTATGGGCGCAAATCAAGGCAGTCGCGGTGCTGGCGTAACTATTTGGCACGACCACACAGGGCTGCGGTCAATCAGACATACCGGCCTGATGTGTTGCCAAGGAAACCGCCCATGCCTGACTCTGCGCTGCCCGCCGATCTACCCCGCGATTTGCATTACGTTGACGACACCCAACCCGGCATCCGCCGCAAGAAAGTGCGCGGCAAATTCCAGTATTTCGATGCCAATGGCCAGCGCATCACCGACGCTGACGAGATCAAGCGTCTCAATGCCCTGGCCGTGCCACCCGCCTACACTGACGTGTGGATCTGCGCCGATCCGCGCGGCCATCTGCAGGCCACCGGACGCGATGCCCGTGGCCGCAAGCAATACCGTTATCACGCACGCTGGCGTGAAGTGCGCGACAGCGATAAATACGCGCGCCTGCAGGCGTTCGGCAAGGCGCTTCCCACATTGCGCAAGCAATTGGAAGCGCAACTGGCGGAACCCGGTTTTACCCGCGAGAAAGTCCTGGCCACCGTGGTGATGCTGTTGGATGCCACCTTGATCCGCGTCGGCAATACCCAGTATGCCCGCGACAATAAATCCTACGGACTGACCACCCTGCGCAACCGCCACGTGGGCATCAAGGGCAGCGAAATCAAGTTTCAGTTCCGGGGCAAAAGCGGCGTGGAGCATCAGGTCAGCGTCAAGGACCGGCGCCTGGCCACGGTGGTCAGACGCTGCATGGAACTACCGGGGCAGAACCTGTTCCAGTACCTGGATGAGGACGGTGAGCGTCACACCGTCAGCTCCCAGGATGTGAATGCCTACCTGCACAGCCTGACCGGCGCCGACTTCACCGCCAAGGACTACCGCACCTGGGCCGGCACCGCCATGGCGCTGGCGGTGCTGCGCGAACTGCAATGGCAGCCCGAGTCCGATGCCAAGCGGCACGTGGTGGCGATGGTCAAGGACGTCGCCAGGCAACTGGGCAATACGCCGGCGGTGTGCCGCAAGTGTTATATCCACCCCGCCGTGCTGGAGCATTTCAGCCTGGGCGAGCTGTCAAAACTGCCCAAGCCGCGCATGCGCAAGGGGCTCAAGGCCGAGGAAGTCGCCCTGGCTATGTTCCTTGAACAGCTCGCCAAGGAACGTTAGGTCGTGCAGCTGAAAGCTGTCTGAGATCATTGCGCACGTCAGCAAAGCGTCCTACCGTAGTGGCCGGTTAATCTCATTGAGGAGCCCGGCCCCATGCTGCCTTCGTCCCACAAGCCGTTTGCCAACGTCGCGCTTGCTCACCAACAGCGTTGGCGCGGTCGGATCGGCTTGATGCTGGTGGCCAGCCTTTCGGTGCTGGCAGGCATGACCGACGCCATTGGCTTTATGGCCAGCGGTGACTTCGTGTCGTTCATGAGCGGTAACACCACGCGCCTGGCGGTGGCGATCAGCGCCGGTGATCTTGGCTTGACAGGGCGCCTGCTGCTGCTGGTCGCCACCTTCGTTATCGGCAACGCGTTGGGCGTGATGGTCAGCCGCTACGGGCGGCGACATGCACTGCCCTTGCTGCTGTGCATTGCCATGCTGTTGTGTGCGGGCGCGCTGTGGCCGTTCGAGGATGCCTTGCCCGCATTGCTGGCGGCGATCACGGCGATGGGCATGCTCAATGCGGCGGTAGAAGAAGTGAATGGTTTACCGGTGGGGCTGACCTACGTCACCGGGGCGCTGTCACGCTTCGGTCGTGGCCTGGGCCGCTGGATGCTGGGGGAGCGCCGCAACGGTTGGCGAGTGCAGTTGATCCCGTGGTGCGGCATGTTTGTCGGCGCGGTGATCGGTGCGCTGCTGGAGCAGCAGATGGGCCTGAAGGCGTTGCTGGTCAGCGGCGTATTGGCGGGGCTGCTGGGGTTGTTGACACTGAAGATCCCTCGACGCTGGCACTTGGGGTTTATGCCACGGTAAAGGAAAGGATGCTCGCCCGAGGTACTGGCCTCGACATCCGTGTACTGGTAAAGAGCCATTACCTCGGGCGAGCGACGTGAATAATAAGCGAATGTCCGACGGCTGTCCCGCCGGGCGTTTCCGAATATGACTAAGGCAACGGATTACAGACAAGTCGCCAGTGCGGCCAAACGACGCTTGGCGGGCATATTGTCGTCGGCGGCGTAGTACTTGACGCTGGAACCGCCACCCGCGCTTTGCACGTCCACAAAATAGTCGCCGCCCGTTGTGTAAACGGTGAAACCGCCCGCGCCGATCGGCTCCTTGAAGCCGCCGGCGTCAACGCCAAACACGCTTTCATCCTGCCAACCGAACTGGATGCATTCGGCGACCACCAGGGTTGCCTTGTCCGACGCCAGGGTCTTGTAAGGGCTGCCGGTACGCGCTTCTTTCATTTTCGAACCCGCGCAACCGGCCAGTGCTGCCAGTACCAATGCGCCCATGACCACCTTTCGCATGCCATCGCTTCCTTGAAAAAAACGCGACTGTACCACTCGCCGCCACCTCGCACGACGCCATACGCCTTAACGCCCAAGCTGGCGTCAGTCACAATCATGGCATTATGATGTCGCCGTTGGCCTCACTGAGGAGGCCACGGGATACTCTCTACAAGGAAGCGTCATGAAAGATTTCGTCATCAGCGTCAATAACTATGTTCTCTACATTGCACTGGCCTTCGTATGGCTCATCGGGCTGGTATCGATGTTCAGCGCAAGTTTTCTGTCGGGCCTGGCGGTCCTGGTCGGTGGCACGCTGACCTGGTGCATCGTCTCCGGCTTCTGGTTTGTGCAGTCGGCTACCTACGAAGAACTGCGCAAGCTCAACGCCAAAAACTGACGCGACACGGCGGTCCTTCTGGGGTCGCTTTACCGCCAGCCGCATGAATTTAGTTTCACTGTGAAGGGAGATTCGCACATTTATAGTGGCCAGGCTCATTTTTAGAAGTCTTCCTTCTGCCCGCCCTCCCGCGGGCTTTTTTACGCCTGCGCGTCAGACCCACCAGCGAAACAGATAGAACAACGCCATGCTCAGCAGCACGGTAGTCAACACATTGCGCGTCCAGTACATCAGGCCTATCGCGCAGATACCGGCCAGGAAATACGGATTGGCCGGGCTCAGGTTGAGCTGGTGATCGGGCAAAAAAATGATCGGCCCGCAAATCGCCGTCAGCATGCCCGGTACCGCAAATCCCAGAAACTCCCGCGCGCCGCGGTTGAGGCGCACCGGCAGGCGCGGTTCGATAAACAGGTAACGGTTGAAAAACACCACCAGGCCCATGCCCACGATCATCAGATAAATCATGGCTGCCCTACTCCCAGTCGTTTGCAGGCAAACCCCGCGCTCATGCCCAGCACGCCGGACACCACCACCGCCGACTCCCAGTGCAGATAACTCAGCCACACCGAACTCAGCAAGGCCACCGCCACGCAGACCACCGTCGGCGCATCGCGCACCACTGGCGTGATCAAGGCGATAAAGGTCGCGGCAATCGAAAACTCCAGGCCCAATTGATCAAGGCCCGGAATGCTTTTACCCAGCACGATGCCAGCGAGGGTGAACAGGTTCCAGATGATATAAAACGTCAGGCCCACGCCCAACGCATACCAGCGGTTGAAGGTCTGGCGGTCATAATGGCTGACCAGCGCGAAGAACTCATCGGTGAGCAGAAACCCCAGGCTCATGCGCCAGCGCGCCGTGAGCGGCGAAAGCACCGGACGCAGGTGCATGCCGTAGAGCAGATGCTGGGAGGTCAGCAGCAAGGTGGTCAGCACAATGGAAATCAGGCTGGCGCCGCCCTTGACCATGCCGATGGCAACCAACTGCGCGGCACCGGCAAACACAATGACGGACAAGCCTTGGGCCTGCAGCGGGGTAAATTGCGCGTCGATGGCCATGGAGCCGGCGAGCAGCCCCCAGGGCGCACAGGCCAGGGATAACGGAATGACGGCAATGGCGCCGCGAGCGAAGGCGTAATGAGGCAAGGCAGCAGACATGGAAACGGCTCATCGACAGACAGTCGACAAGCATGCCAGGGCGAAAAAAGGTTGTCTTGAACGATCTTGCTCAGGCGAGCTTTACCGACACCTGCCCCACCGAATCACGCGCTTCTCGCAGTTCATGGGCGTCCTGATTGAGCCGGTGAATGGTATTGAGCAGGCGTTGACGTAGCACTTCATCAGAGAGTTTTTCCACGGCACGCATCAAGTCGAACGCCGCGGTTTCGTTATTTTCCGCGACGCAATCCAGGGTCTTGCGCAGGTTACGAGTGGCTCGGGTCACGCGGGTCTTCCTTCATCGGCAATGGGCAGGCACTTTAGGACATGCGTGTTTCATTTTAATTTCAAACACTTGTGTGTCGATTCGCGGATTATTGATCCCTATCAATCGAAACAGCATTTGACCGAAACATATGGAAATACGTATATTCGAATATCCCTATCTACAAGGGCCCCGCCATGCCGGACCTCTTCTCTGCGCCCACCCTGTTCAAATGCCTGGCCGATGCCACCCGCGCCCGGATCACACTATTGATTCTGCGCGAAGGCGAACTTTGCGTATGTGAATTGATCCATGCTCTGGGCGACAGTCAGCCGAAAATTTCCCGCCATCTGGCGCAACTGCGCAACGGCGGATTAGTGCTCGATCGTCGCCAGGGGCAATGGATCTACTACCGCATCAACCCGGCCCTGCCTGAGTGGGTAAAGCAGGTGCTGGACACCACCCTGCAAGCCAACCAGCCATGGTTGCAACACGACGCACTGCGTCTGGATGCAATGGGCGACCGACCACAACGGGCCAGCACCTGCTGCTGAGCCATCGGAGCGTTTATACATGCTTGTCGCAATTGCGATTTTTATCGTCACCATCATCCTGGTCATCTGGCAGCCCAAGGGGCTGGGCGTCGGCTGGAGCGCCACGCTGGGCGCGATCCTCGCCCTCGCCTGCGGCGTGATCAGCCTGGCGGATATCCCGGTGGTGTGGCACATCATCTGGAACGCCACCGGCACCTTTGTCGCGCTGATCATCATCAGCCTGCTGCTGGATGAGGCCGGCTTCTTTGCCTGGACTGCCCTGCATGTGGCGCGTTGGGGCCGAGGGCGCGGGCGTCGACTGTTCGCCTACATGGTGCTGCTCGGGGCACTGGTGTCGGCGCTGTTCGCCAATGATGGCGCGGCGTTGATCCTGACCCCCATCGTCATGTCGATGCTGCTGGCGCTGCGCTTTTCTCCAGCGGCGACCCTGGCGTTCGTAATGGGCGCAGGCTTTATCGCCGACACGGCGAGCCTGCCGCTGGTGGTGTCGAACCTGGTGAATATCGTCTCGGCGGACTACTTCAAGATCGGCTTCAACGAATACGCGGCCGTGATGGTGCCGGTCAACTTCGTGAGTGTCGCCGCCACCCTGGCGGTGCTGCTGTGGTTCTTCCGTCGCGATATCCCACAGACCTACGACCCGGCCGACCTGGCCGACCCTGCCAGTGCCGTCCACGACCGTGCCACGTTCCGCGCCGGCTGGTGGGTGCTGGGCATCCTGTTGGTCGGCTGCTTTGCCCTGGAGCCGCTGGGCATTCCCATCAGTGCGATTTCCGCGGTGTGCGCCGTTCTGCTGCTGGTGATTGCCGCCAAGGGTCACAGGATCTCCACGCGCAAAGTGCTGAAGGAAGCGCCGTGGCAGATCGTGGTGTTTTCCTTGGGGATGTACCTGGTGGTCTATGGCCTGCGAAACGCCGGCCTCACCACGTACCTGGCGACCTGGCTGGATACCTTTGCCACCTACGGCGTCTGGGGCGCGGCCATGGGCACCGGCGTGCTGACCGCGTTGCTGTCCTCGGCGATGAACAACCTGCCGACCGTATTGATCGGCGCGCTGTCCATCGAGTCCAGCCATGCCGTGGGCGTGGTCAAGGACGCGATGATCTACGCCAATGTAATCGGCAGCGACCTCGGCCCCAAGATCACCCCTATCGGCAGCCTCGCCACATTGCTGTGGCTGCATATCCTGGCGCGCAAGGGCATCACCATTACCTGGGGCTATTACTTCAAGGTCGGCATTGTGCTGACCCTGCCGGTACTGCTGATCACCCTTGCCGCCCTCGCCCTGCGCCTGAGTATTTAAGATGAAAGTTCTGTTCATGTGTACGGCCAACAGCTGCCGCAGCATTTTGTCCGAGGCGGTGTTCAACCACCTCGCACCCGAGGGTTTCGAGGCCGTCAGCTCCGGCAGCTTCCCCAAGGGCCAGGTGCTGCCCCGCAGCCTGAGTACGCTGCAAGTTGCGGGCATCAGCACCGAGGGTTTGTACAGCAAGGGCAACGACGCCTTTGAAGGCAGCCCGCCGGACATCGTGATCACAGTGTGCGACAAGGCCGCCGGTGAAGCCTGCCCGGTGTATTTCGGGCCGGCCGTGAAGGCGCATTGGGGCTTGGAGGATCCTTCCGATGTGCAGGGCGATGAAGCCCGTGTGGACGCTGCGTTCAACGCCACGCTCGAGACAATCGAAACCCGCTGCCGGGCGTTCTTCGCCCTGCCCTTTGCCAACCTCGCGCCGGTTGAGTTGAAGGCAGAACTCGCGCGCATCGCAGCACTGTAGCCGCAGAAAAGCAGTCACAACGGGTCAATCAACAGTCGATTTGAGCGCGCCTGCTGACGTATGCTTTGCGACTTTCTCGAAAGGAAGCGGGCATGTTGGCGATCTTTTTTTACGCACTGGTGTTTGGTTTTGTGTTTTGCCTCTCCCCCGGCGCCGTGCTGGCGGAGACCTTGCGTCGCGGCTTGCTCCAGGGGTTCACGCCTGCGCTGTTGGTACAGATCGGCTCACTGGTGGGCGATGCCGTGTGGGCGGTGATCGGCCTGACCGGCATCGCCCTGCTGATCCAGCATGACGCCGTGCGTGTGCCGCTGACGGTGATCTGCGCGCTGTACCTGGCCTGGCTCGGCGTACGCAGCCTGATTGACGCCTGGCACCTGCCCGAGGCGGACGACGCACCGGCCAGCTCCGGGAAAAACGCACTGGCGGTGGGTGCTGCGATTTCCCTGGCCAACCCGAAGAACATCGTTTATTGGGGCGCGTTGGGCAGCGCGTTGTCCGGTATCGTCGGCGCCACGCCCAGCCATGGGCAGACGCTGATGTTTTTTGCCGGGTTTATGCTGGCCTCGGTGCTGTCGTGTTTTCTGATCGCCGCGCTGGTGAACCTGTTGCGCAAGAACGCATCCCCGTTGTGGCAGCGCATCAGTTATGGCACCTGCGGTGTGGTATTGATTTATCTGGCGGTTCTCGCGGCCCACGGTATATGAAGTTCTCCAGGCTGCAACTTATCTGAATGAACTCTGAACACTGCTCACTTTAATTAAACGTGCGTTGACATTTATCAACCGGCTAAGTAGATTGCCCCTGCCCGCTACTGGGGCCTTTTTTAAACCTCACAAAAGAAGCCAATGGACACAGTATCCAGTTGTTGTCCGAATCCCGCATTTGCGGACGTCGGACGCCAAACCCAGAATATGACAGGACTCTCCTCCCCGGTCCGGTAAGCTGCGCTGGAGCTTGATGCTCCCCCGTAACTGCCTCGCCGGATGCGTGTCCGGTCCCGAGGTGTGTTATGACCTTTCAAACCCTTGTCTTCCCTGATGTACGGACGCTGGCTGCAGCCCAGCGCGCCAAGCTGTGCCGTGCGCCCGCGGGTTTTACGCCCGCCCGCTCGGCCTTTGTCACCCCCTCCCCTCAAGTGCGTCCGGCTCAACCGCTGGCGCACTGGCGTGCCTGCCCCGCCACCGGCCAATGGGTGCAGCAATGGGAACACGCCGACCCTCAAGACCCACAGAGACGCCAGGTTTTCAGCCTGGCGCAGGCCGGCCTGATGCTCGGGTTTTACCTGGACAATCGCGCCGCCTGATCCGCTGAAAACAGCAACTAATCCATGAATACACTGGCGTTCTTCATGAACACTTCCAGAGGTATTACGCTGTGCGCCTGTTAACTAAGACGGCAGCAAAAGTTACTCGAAACTTTATTTAAACCGATCGCGAAGTCTGCGACTCGGCATGCTTTCGCTCGCCTGTATCCAGGCAAGTAACGGGTATGTTTTGTCGAGCATTGGCGACAGGAGCACACACCATGAGCGCCGTAAAAAACCCGCCATTGAGCAAAACCAGCACCGACACCAAGCTGTCGATGCGTGCCGCCCGCGAGGCCCACAACGGCCTGCAGGCCACCTTGGCCAATGTCCGCGCGACCCGGGAGGGCCTGACCGAACTGGACGCCGCTGCCCGCCTGCAACGCGAAGGCCACAACGCAGTCGCCCACGACAAGCCGCCGCACGCCATCGTGCAGTTCCTGCACGCACTGCATAACCCGTTCATCTATGTGCTGTTGACCCTGGGCGCGATCAGCTTCTTCACCGACTGCTGGTTGCCGATGCGGCAAGGCGAAGAGGCCGATCCGACCAAGGTCATCATTATCATGACCATGGTGCTGCTCAGCAGCTTGCTGCGCTTCTGGCAGGAGCATCGCTCGGCCAAGTCCGCAGAGACCCTCAAAGCCATGGTGCGCACTACCGCAACGGTACTGCGCCGTGAGCAGGTTGGCAGCCCGCCGACCCTGCGCGAAGTGCCGATGCGCGACCTGGTGGCCGGCGATATCGTGCAACTGTCGGCAGGCGACATGATCCCGGCGGACATCCGCCTGATCGAGTCCCGCGACCTCTTCATCAGCCAGGCCGTACTCACCGGCGAGGCCTTGCCGGTAGAGAAGTACGACACCCTCGGCGATGTCACGCAAAAATCCGCCGGCCCGGTGAGCGCGGACCAAGGCAACCTGCTGGACCTGCCGAACATCTGCTTCATGGGCACCAACGTGGTCAGCGGCCGGGCCACCGCCGTGGTGGTGGCGACCGGACCGCGCACGTACTTCGGCTCCCTGGCCAAGGCGATCGTCGGTTCGCGCACGCAAACCGCCTTTGATCGCGGGGTCAACAGCGTCAGCTGGCTGTTGATCCGCTTCATGCTGGTGATGGTCCCGATCGTGTTCTTCCTCAACGGCTTCTCCAAGGGTGACTGGGGCGATGCCTTCCTGTTTGCCCTGGCGGTGGCCGTGGGCCTCACCCCGGAAATGCTGCCGATGATCGTCAGCGCCAACCTGGCCAAGGGCGCCACAGCCATGGCCAAACGAAAAGTGGTGGTCAAGCGCCTCAATGCGATCCAGAACTTCGGCTCGATGGATGTGCTGTGCACCGACAAGACTGGCACCCTGACCCAGGACAAGATCATCCTGGAACATCACGTCAATGCCTTCGGCCAGCGCGACGATGCGGTGTTAAGCCTGGCCTGGCTGAACAGCCACCACCAAAGCGGCATGAAAAACCTGATGGACCAGGCCGTGGTGCAGTTCTCCGAACAGAACCCCAAGTTCCAAGCGCCGTTTGCCTACAGCAAGGTGGATGAATTGCCGTTCGATTTTGTCCGCCGTCGCCTGTCGATCGTGGTCAAGAACGCCGACGACGACCATCTGCTGGTGTGCAAGGGTGCCGTGGAAGAGATGCTGAGCATTGCCACACACGTGATGGAGAACGGCGCCGCCGTGGCGCTGGATGAGCGTCGCCGCGAGGCATTGCTGGCGATTGCCAACGACTACAACGAAGACGGCTTCCGTGTGCTGGTGGTGGCCACCCGCAACATTCCCAAGGCGTTGGCACGCCAGCAGTACACCACCGCCGATGAACGCAACCTGGTGATCCAGGGTTTCCTGACCTTCCTTGATCCACCGAAGGAAACCGCCGGTCCAGCCATTGCCGCCCTGCAGGAAATCGGTGTGGCGGTCAAAGTGCTCACCGGTGACAACGCAGTGGTCACCCGCAAGATCTGTCGCCAGGTCGGCCTTGAACCCGGCCAGCCGTTGCTGGGCGTGGAAATCGAATTGATGGACGACGCCACCCTGGCGCGCCACGTGGAAGAACGCACGGTGTTCGCCAAACTGACACCGCTGCAGAAATCACGCGTGCTCAAAGCCCTGCAAGCCAATGGGCACACGGTGGGTTTCCTCGGCGACGGCATCAACGATGCGCCGGCGCTGCGCGATGCCGACGTGGGCATCTCGGTGGACAGCGGCACCGACATTGCCAAGGAGTCGGCCGACATCATCCTGCTGGAAAAGAGCCTGATGGTGCTGGAAGAAGGTGTGCTCAAGGGCCGCGAAACCTTCGGCAATATCATGAAATACCTGAACATGACCGCCAGCTCCAACTTCGGCAACGTGTTCTCGGTGCTGGTGGCCAGTGCGTTTATCCCGTTCATGCCGATGCTGGCGATCCACTTGCTCCTGCAAAACCTGATGTACGACATCTCCCAGCTGGCCCTGCCGTGGGACAAGATGGACAAGGAATACCTGGCGCAGCCACGCAAGTGGGACGCAAAAAATATCGGCCGTTTCATGCTGTGGATCGGGCCGACCTCGTCGATCTTCGACATCACCACCTTCGCCCTGATGTGGTACGTGTTCGCCGCCAACAGTGTCGAGATGCAGACCCTGTTCCAGTCCGGCTGGTTTATCGAAGGCCTGCTTTCGCAAACCCTGGTGGTGCATATGCTGCGCACCCGCAAGATCCCGTTCTTCCAGAGCACCGCCGCCTGGCCGGTGTTGATGATGACCTGCGTGGTCATCGCGCTGGGTATCTACGTGCCGTTCTCACCGCTGGGCACCCTGGTGGGCCTGCAACCGCTGCCGCTGGCGTACTTCCCATGGCTGGTGGGCACCTTGCTCAGCTACTGCTGCGTGGCCCAACTGATGAAAACGATCTACATCCGCCGCTTCAAGCAGTGGTACTGATCACCCTCTCCCTCCGAACGATGGCGGTCGCCCGACCGCCATCGCGCAACACAAGGACACTGACTATGCGCATCTTGATCTGTGCAGGTCGTCATTACGCCGACAGCAAAAAGTCCCGCCACGTGCTGGATGCTTACCACCGCCTGCGCCCGGTGCGGGTTTTGATTCACGGCGGCAACTCGTTCCTGGGCAGCGACATTGAAGAGTGGGCGCGGGAACTGGGCATCGACGTGGTGCGCTATCCGCCTAACTGGCAGCGCCACGGCAAACAGGCCGAACGCCAGCGCAACCATTTCATGCTGACCGACAGCCGCCCCGACGTGGTCATCGCCCTGCCGGGCGGTGAAGACACCTGCGAGCTGGTCTGCCAGGCCAACGCCAGCGGCATTTCGGTGCTGACCGTAGAAAGCTGAACTCATGCGAGGTGCATCATGCACAAACAACACACCCCGAAGCGCCCGGACGGGTTTGCCAAATACCGCGCACGCCACTATCGCGCCGCGCGCCCCACGTTGTTGCTGCTGCCACCGGCCAAACGCCGCGCGCTGCGGCGCAACCTGATCTTCATCGGCCTGAGCCTGGGCACTCTTGCTCTGATCGCGCTGATATCCAGGGCACATGCCGCCGGCGGCGCCTATATGGTCGACGATGGCGCCATCAATGCACCAGGCGAATGCAATGTCGACGCTTGGTACACCGCGAATCGTCACGATGGCGCCAGCCACAGCGAAACGCTCTCGCCGGCCTGCACCTTCAGCGCAATGCCATCCGTGCAGTGGGGCGCGGCGCTGTCACGCGGCGACGGTGAAACCCAACTCAGCCCGCAGCTCAAGGCACCCATCGGGTCGTGGGATGAGCTGGGACTGGAGATGGCTGTTTCGGCCGCTGCGCACATGGCCCAGGCCCGCAGGCACGCCTACGACGGCGCGGATCTTAATGTGCCCCTTACCTGGCAACCGGTGGCGCCGCTGCGACTGAACCTGAATGCCGGCTGGACGCACGCCTACAATGATGGCGATGAAAAACACCGTATGACCTGGGGCACCGGTATTGAATACCAGCCAGCACAGGCGCTGACGCTGGTTGCCGAGCGCTATGGCCAGGCAGGCGGCGACCAGGCGTGGCAGGCCGGACCCAGGTTTCATCTGGGCGAGTCTGTCGATGTTGATGTGGTGGTCGGCCGTAGCCTGATCGGCGAGCGCACGCAGTGGCTGACTACCGGTGCCACGCTACGCTTCTAGGCCCGCCCGTTGTTATCGCAATCGGCATCCGCCGCCTCGTAGCAGCTGTGGAGCGTTAGCGAGGCTGCGACAGCGGTGGGTCAGGCGATGAAGATACCCGCAATGCCGTCGGCATCGCGGGTATGCAGGGGCTGACCCGGCGGGCATAGTATTGTCGTTCAACCACCACAAGCTGCCACCGCCGCAACATGCTGACCACCGAGCGGGCATGCAGCCGATGAGAGATAAGCGACGTGAACCGTATCGAACAGATCGCGCTGATGGCCACCTACAACCAGTGGATGAACCGCAAGGTCTATGACGCTGCCGCTCAGCTGTCAGAGGCGCAAGTGCGCCTGGATCGCCAGGCATTTTTCGGCTCGATTCTCGGCACACTCAATCACCTGGCGCTGGGTGACACGGTCTGGCTCAAGCGCTTTGCCCAGCACCCGACAGGCTTCACGGCGTTGGTCCCCCTGGAGACCATCGCCCAGCCCGGTGACCTCAAGCAATTAGCCTTCGTCGACCTGGATGCGCTGGCGGCCCGTCGCGTCTGGCTGGACCAATTGATCCTCGACTGGGCCAGCACCTTGCGTGAGCCCGATCTCGACCAGCAACTGCACTATCGCAACATGCGCGGCGTGGCGGCCAGCAAGCCGTTTTTCAGCCTGCTGACGCATTTCTTCAACCACCAGACCCACCACCGAGGGCAAGTGACGACCTTGCTGACCCAGGCGGGGGTGGATGTTGGCGACACCGACCTGCTGGCGCTGATCGACTGAGTTCAGCGTGCCTGAAATTGGGCATAGGCCTGCATCAGGCGCGCAAAGTCATGGGGTTCAGGCAGTTGCGCAAAGTGCTCGACAGCCGGAGTGACCGCCCAGGGCAGCTTTTCACAGGTCCATGTTTCCATGAACGGCACGTAATCGTGGGCGTTATCCAGCAAGGTCGCGCGTACATTGACGAACTCATCGATGCCATGAGGACGCGTAAACAGCCAGCTCATGCAATGGGAACAGCAGTAGTGGCGATCCAGGCCATGCAGCCCGCCGACCACGGGGCAGCCTTGCGTCACGGTGAAAGCGTCGGCAGCGAACAGTGCGCTGAGGGAGAACGCGCTGGAGGTCATCTTCTGACAGCCGGTGCAGTGACAGGCCATGGTGATCACAGGCGCCTGGCTCACGCTGAAGCGCACGCGGTTACAACGGCAACTGCCCGCTTGCGGCAGGGTTTCGACACTCATCATTCAGTCCTTTTTATGATCAGGGGAAGCAGTTTTTCGTAGACGCTCTATGCAGAAGCCCCGGTCGAACCAGGGCTTCTTCTTAACACTCAATCATCATTAGACACCGGCCTGTGGCGCACCTTGTACCCCGGAAGAGCCGCGGCATACGCCAGCGCCTGTTCACGGGAGTCGAAGGACGCCAACCGGTCGTTGTGCGTACACACGCGCCAGGGTCCGTAGTTGACCTGCACGATGTGGTACCCATTCAGATGCAGCTTTTTCAACATTGGAACGCTCATAGTCACCTCGCTTTCCTGAGATTTCCACGGGTTGCGCAGACTACCTTACACCCTCATCCAGCGTTGTGGCAGGTGTTGCGTTGTTCCAAAAACGAGCGTCGTGAAGGTGTTCTGACAACTCCATCCTTGTTCAAAAGTAAAGGCACCGGCCGCGCCACTGGACGCAGACAGCCGCCTGCTAACCGACCGGTCTGGCGAAATGCTTGGTCAGTTCGAGCAACGTCGCTCGCAATTCGGGCGGACGCACCGGCTTGGACAGGATCGAGATATTCATGTGGGTCAATGTGCTGCGGATACGCTCGATTTCGTGCCCCGTCATGATCATCGCCGGGACTTCCCAGCCACGCTGCTCGCGAATCGCGGCAATACACTCGGCGCCTGAAATTTTCGGACCCAGGTCGAAGTCGGCAATGACGATGTCGCAGTCGGTCGTCACGTTCAGTCCATCGCTATGGGTCTCCACCTCGCATCCCCATTTTTCCAACAAGGCCGAGGTCGCCATCAGCACATTGGCATCATCTTCCACCAGGCACACCCGCAGGCCCTGCAGGCGGCTGTGCGTGGCCGGCGGCCGTTGCGCCTCGGCACGTGGCAGGATGCGCTCCAGCCCCAGGATGGTGGCGCATGTGCCCTGGCCGAGTCGGGAGTCCAACCGAATATCCAGATTGATCAGTTGGCTGATACGCTTGACGATGGACAGGCCCAACCCAAGGCCCTCGACGTCCTTGTCACGTGCATGACGCACCCGATAGAACTCTTTGAATACATTCGGCAAATGCTCGGCGGCGATACCGCGTCCCTTGTCGTAGATGACAATAGCCAACCCCCGACCTCTGGGACGCACACTGATCAATACCGGCTGGCCGGATGCGTATTTGAGCGTGTTGGACACCAGGTTCTGCACCATGGTGGTCAACAACCCGGCATTGACGTTCACCCAATGCTGACAAGGGCGCAGGCGCAGTTCAACCCCGGCCCAGCGGGCCGCTTCGGTGTTCTGTTTGACCACATCCTGCAACAGAGCCCCCAGGTTCACGGGCTCCGATTGCGGTTCAAGCTTGCCGTTGTCGAGGGTGTAGATATCCAGAATCGAGCGGAACAGCTGGGAAACAGTGTGCAGCGAGCGGTCAATGTTGTCCACCAGGCGCAGTTCTTCGCTGCCCAGCTTCGCGTCGCGCAGGCATGCGGTGAACAGGCCGATGGAATGAATCGGCTGGCGCAGGTCATGACTGGCCTGGGCCAGGAAGCGTGACTTCTCCTGGTTGGCGGCGATCGCTTCTTCCGATGCGATACGTGTACGTTTGAGCAGGATATGGGCGTAGGCAGGCACCACAATGGTGGTCACGATCAGCATGAGGAACATGTAGGGCTGACCACGCCAGAAAGGCGTCAGCACGAAGATCATGATCAGCATGCCCAGAGCGATGAGTGTCGCGGCGGCCAGGTAACGTGAGCCGAAGCGCATGCCATTGCCCAGCGTGACCCATAGCAAGGCCGCGTAGACCGGCAACGCCCCTTCCCCGCCAACAACCATGGCGAAAGAGATGCCCGTATAGTCATGGGCCATGGCGAACAATCGACGCCAGAAGAAGTGTCCTGGCCAACGCTTGATCGCCATGCGCAGAGGCACCGCCACGCTGATGAAAAACGCCATGTACCACATGATCGGCACGTAGGTGGCGAAGTCACTGGAAGGCAGGCAGGCCACCACAAAAATGTACAACGAGGCACAGGTGCTGACCGTCAAACGCAACGTGGCCTGATCCAACTCGCTGTTCTTTTCCGTCATGTTCATTGCAATTCTCCAACGTGAAACCCGCTTCAAATTTGAAACACAGAGTTACAGTTTGCGTTACGATGCGCCGATCAGGAGGTGAGATGGACCTTGAGCATGACGCACAGAATCATAGTGGCAGATGACCACCCTCTGTTTCGCGAAGGTATGCTGAGAACCCTTGAGCGGCTTATGCCCGCGGCGGTAATAGAGCAGGCGGGTAATCTGGATGAAGTGCTGGCATTGGCGCGATCCGGCGCGGAAGTCGATTCGTTGATCCTCGATCTGCGCTTCCCCGGTATCACGTCGACGCACGCCATCGGCCAATTGCGCAACGAGTTCAAACGTACCTCGATCATTGTGGTGTCGATGATCGACGACCTGGAGATTATTTCCCAGGTCATCGCGCAAGGCGCCGATGGTTTTATCGGCAAGAATGTTGACCCAGCAGGCATTGCCGACGCCATCATGGCGATTCGTGAAGGCGAAGTGGTGATCAAATACAACCCTGAAAACCCCGTCTTAGATCCCAGCCTTTCCTCGCTCACCGCCCGCCAAAAGCAAGTGCTCGGCCTGATCGCCGCCGGCAAGACCAACAAGGAGATCGCCAAGCAACTGGGTATCTCTCCGTTCACCGTACGCATCCATGTTTCCACGCTGCTTAAATCCCTGGGGGTGCCCACGCGTGCGGCAGCTGCGGCTCAATTCAGCAACTTTCCCGGCATTAGCGGGTGGGCGGGCAAACTCGATACATAAGTCACAACACGGCGCAAACAATGAGGGTGATACAGACGCTTTTCGCCTATAGCACATCTGCACTATAGCGTCAGCTCACACTCCCCCCTAAGCTGTGCACGCTCGACAACGTCTTAAAACAGCAAACCGGAACGCATGCCGGAACCCACTTCAGCCGTCAGGCTGTCGCGTTCTCGCGTGTTTATTCGCACTGCAATCAACGGGGCGATTAGTTGCACTCCGCGGGTCAACTTTTTCGTAAATCCGGTCGAAATGGAATAGTTCATAACACAACTCAAGGTACGTCTTATGTGCTTAAAATATGGAAAAAGACTGAGAATCGGATTCACACTTTGCTTGCTCACCGGCGTCCTCGGAGGCTGTGCAAACACTGGCGACTTGATGAGTTCCTTGAACCCGGGAGCGCAAAAATACGATGTTGTTTACCTGAAAAAGACCCTTATTCCCGGCAAGACCACCAAGACTCAAGTGACGCAATTGTTTGGCACGCCAGCCGAGGAACATCTTGATTCAAGCAGCAAAAGCAACGAATCAAGCTGGACCTACAGTAAGAGCGAAGAGGGTCTCGACAAGTACATGGCCCTGGCTCATAAATATGTCTCGACCGAGACCAGCCTGAAGATGTACGACGCCTCCGCACAAGTATCCAAAGCCCAGGGCGTCGCCAATGACGTCAGCAGTGCTACCAACACTAAAAAGATCCAGAACCAGAACCAAGGGTCGAGGCTGATCATTTACTTCGTCGACGACGTGGTGGATTACTACAGGCTTTACTGACCCGTTCCTGACAAGACCGCCGAACGGTTCGCTCACCGATCTCAGGGGCGGCATCCAGTGATGCCGCCACCTGGATGCCCCTCGCCGATATCCCGACATTGATCATTGCGTCGATATTCCTGCGCATCGCCATCGAGCGCGGACGAGGACCCCACGGACTAGCAGGTGTAGCGTCCAGCGAAACGCGCCGCGGCGACCGCTCTGTTAGGCACATTCAACACACGGATCAGCGAAGACACATGAATACGTACGGTATAGGGAGAGATTTCCAGTTCAGCGGCAATTTCTTTGTTGGTTTTACCTTGCGCGATCAAGCGCCAGACTTCCCTCTGCCTTGACGTCAGCTTGCCCATAACGTCTTTACCTTCGAACAAAGGTGCGTCGGCAGGCTCGTATTTGACTATGACTTGGCCATTACGAATAGCGCTGATAGCGTCGCGCACTTCTTCGGCTGAAACATTCTTACCAATAAATCCATTGACGCCCGCCTCCATCACACGCGCAATGACCACGTCGTCATCAATTGCCGAAACAACGATGATTGCAGTAGAGACTCTTTCCTTACACAGCTTTGCAAGTGCTTGCAGGGAGCACAATCCCGGCAACCGCACTTCGATAAACAGCATGGCAACCGGTTGCCAGCGCTCTAGAAGAACACCGACCTCTTCCAAGTTTCCCGCCTGCTTTATGATTGCCTCAGGCATTAAACATTGCAGTAGCCCTCTCATCCCTTCTCGATAAAGCGGGTGCCCGTCCGCCACGACAATTCGGCAACTCATATCAGCAAGCACAACCCGTTCAGATCATTGAAAACACGCACCGATCATGTCCGAGTCATACAACTTATGATATAGAACACCTGAACTAGTACACCTGTACTACCCCTCAAGGCGAGTTAGTTGGCCCCCGTCTCATAGTGCATCTTGAGCACTTCAACGATTCGCTCCTGCCCCTCCGCGCCAGAGGGACTGGCTGATTTGATTGATTGCCCACGGTAGGGCCCCTCTGCAGCAAGCCAATTCTGCACCCTGACCGTCTGTTTCGGTTGCTTACCGGACGTGGGACCCGACGAAATTTCATTGGTGAACCGACAGGTCTCGAACGTCCCGAGTGGCGTCTTGATCGTCTCACGGCCATTGTAGGTCAGCTTTTCCGTCACCTCGAAATCAAGTGTGGCGCCGCTGCTGACCACCTGGTTCTTGTAGCTGACGGTGACTGTCTGCCCCGGCTGTAAATCCAGCGGTGTCGCGGGAGGAGGATTGTAAACAGTGGTGGTCAATGAAGCGCCGGCGCCATGCCGATCACCGTAGCGAATCAACTGACCGTCCTTGATTTGCGCATAGGTAGTCGTGAAAAACACCGGTGAGTTGTTCATGAACGTCGTGTGTAATGAGGCCACTGGATTGGCGCCGGCGAAATCTTCACGGCCCAACGCTTGCGTCTTATTGCGACTGGTTACCGAGGACAGGTTATCGCGGCTTTCATAATCCACCACAGTGCCCGCCTGGAAATCCGCCTCATTGGTGCACGGCGCCGAGGACTCCGCTGCGCCAACCGCTGCCACGGTCCAGGTAGCGCCAGCAAGCATCAGCGAGGTCAAGACCATTTTTCTGGTGGTTGAATTTTTCAAAAAACAGATCCTTGTTCACGTTCTATAGGGCGGATTGAACAGCGGAGCAACTGTGATCCAACGCTAAAGCGCGTGGCAATAGGACGGCTGTGCTATTGCGCTGTGTTGAGCACGACAGTTTTGTAAGGCGCAGGCAAGGCACTCAATCGTAGAGTCGAACTGATCAGGCAGGACTGAGTGCGCATTCGGATAAACAAACGGATCGGTGCCCGGTCGCT
This sequence comes from Pseudomonas lactucae, assembly GCF_036688725.1. Classification (NCBI taxonomy): domain Bacteria; kingdom Pseudomonadati; phylum Pseudomonadota; class Gammaproteobacteria; order Pseudomonadales; family Pseudomonadaceae; genus Pseudomonas; species Pseudomonas lactucae. The sequence continues at coordinate 110,329 of NZ_JAQQPT010000015.1, forward strand.
GGCCGTTACCGGCTGGCGTTCCAGGCATCGCCGGCGGGCGCGGTGCCACGGTCATAGGGCTTGCCCAACCACATGTAGAGCAGGCCCAGGCCAATGACGATGGCCGTGCTCAGCAACATCGCATAGTTGATGTACCACGCCGCGTCCGGCGTGCGCGGCCAGGCCATGTTGACGATGGCGCCCACGCCATAGACCAGCGCCCCGATATTCACCGGCAGGCCCCAGCCGCCCAGGGCAAACTTGCCGCTGGGTTTCCAGCCTCGAGCGCGCGCGTACAGGGCGGCGAGCACGATCATCTGGAAGGCCAGGTAAATCCCGATCGCCGCGAAGCTGACGATGGTCGCCACGGCGTCCTGGAGGAAGAAACCGAGGGCGATGATCAGCGTCGGCAGCACGCCGGAGACGAACAGCGCGGCCACCGGCACCTGGGTGGTCGGCGAAATACGCTTCAGCAGGCCGCTGCCGATTACCATTTCATCGCGGGCGTAGGCATACAGCAGTCGGCTGGCGGCGGCCTGCAGACTGATCACGCAGGAGATGAAAGAAACCATCACCACGCCCATCACCACCTTCGAACCGACGCTGCCGAAGGCATTGTTGAGGATGGTGGTGACCGGGTCCTTATCGGTGCCGTTGATCACCGCTTGCATGTCCGGCACGGCGAGGATCAGCGCCAGGCAGGCAAACATCGCGGCGATACCACCGATGTAGATGGTCATGCGCATGGCCACCGGGATTTGCTTGCTCGGGTTCGGGGTTTCCTCGGCCACGTCGCCGCACGCTTCGAAGCCGTAATAGAGGAACATGCCCGCCAGCGATGCGGTGAGGAACGCCGGCAAGTAAGAGCCGTCGACACGGATATCGAACGTGTTGAACAGCACGCTGATCGGCTGGTGGCGTTCAAACACCAGCAGATACACGCCAACGATCACCGCGCCGACCAGTTCACACAGAAACCCGAACATGGCGATGCGGGCCAGGACCTGGGTGCCGCTGAGGTTGACCAGGGTCGCAAACAGCGTCAGCAGCACGGCAATGACAATATTGGTGTTGTTGCTCGGCTCGAAACCGAGCATCGCCGCGAGGTAGGGACCGGCGCCGACCGCGACGGCGGCGATGGTGACGCACAGGGCGATGGAGTAAATCCAACCGACCATCCACGCCCAGCGTTTACCCACCAGACGTCGAGCCCAGGGGTAGACGCCGCCGGAAATCGGGAACTGCGAAACCACCTCGCCGAAGATCAGGCACACCAGCAGCTGCCCGCAACCCACCAGCAGGTAGGCCCAGAACATCGGCGGGCCGCCGGCCGCCAGGCAGAGGCCGAACAGGGTGTAAACGCCCACCACCGGCGACAGGTAGGTAAAGCCCAGGGCGAAGTTTTCCCATAGGCTCATGCTGCGATTGAAGTTCGAGGTGTAGCCCAGTTTGCGCAGTTGTTCGGCATCGCTGTCGGCGTCTGCGCCGAGGTCAGGTCGTGCACTCATGGCGGTGTGGCTCCAGAAAATCGGCAGATTTTGGATGTCCGAAGCCGTGGCCAACGCCTGACGGCGCGTCCCGGATCGGTATTCTTGTAGTGGTTGTTGCGTGTTGCCTGGACGCCGCCTGTGACGAGCGGCTTGCCAGCGTTCGGTGTGGATGGACCGAGACTAATAGCCGACCCGGAGGTCGGCAAATACTAAATACCGAAAGCGGCGTTCGATTAAATAGATGGCTGGCCGTCAGCGTGACGGCGACGGTCGATGACGTTTATTGCAGGCCGGGCTATGCTAAAGCGCCATCCGCCCGGCTGGCCTGGTTTGCAAGGAATGCGTCATGGAGTTCGTGGTCCATAGCTATTGCCTCAAAGGTGCGCGCCAGGAGCCTTTGCTGCCCCCTGTGACCCTCACGCCGCAGTCGTTGACCTTGACGGTCGCCGAGCTCATTCGCCTGACCGTTGCCGAACAGATCGCCGCGCTGTCGGTCCAGCATTGGCTGGAACACCTGTCGCTGCGTGAAGTGCTCGACCGTCAATACCTGAGCGAGCGCGATATTCGGCGGCAAGCCCGTGAAGGCGCGGTGACCATGCCTCAGGCCAGCGCAGCTGCGGAGCTGGATGTCGACGTTGAGGTCGCTCGCGCCTTGAAGGGTTTTCAAGCCCGTGCGTTCCGCGTTCTGCACAACGGCGTCTTGCTGCAAACACTCGATGACCCCATCGACTTGAGTCCCCCTTCCACGCTTGCGTTTATCCGCCTGGTGCCGCTGATTGGCGGTTGATCCTCGTCGCTCACTTCCCTGGATGCCCTCATGCAATCACGCCGCCCCGTGCCCGAACAAGCCACACGCCTCGCTGCGCTGCGCGCATTCTGTGACAGCGCGCTGGATGGCTATCCCGCGCTCAGCCGATATGACGCGTTCGAGCTCGATTTCTGGGACGGCATCGACTTCCTGCGCATCGCCGATGACTGGGTCAGGCAGCAGCCCAAGGAGGGACCCAAGGCGCTGGCTGATGGGTTTGTGTTCCCGACCGTCTGGGACGACCTGGAGGATCGCCGCGATCAACAGCGCTACGGCCTGCAATATCGACTCTGCGACGCGTGGATCACCGCGCACCCGGATACCTATGCGCTGGAGCAGATCGGTGCGCGACTGCGGCACATGCTGCAATTTGCCTTCGAGGACAGTGACTATCCCTTGCCCACTGACGAAGATGGCCCTGCCTATTACCGCAGAAGTCTGGACCAGGCCTGGGCTTTTCCTGACGTTCAGGCCTGCCTCAATCGCCTGAGCAATTACCCGCCTGCCCCGGCCTGGCTGACGCTCGCCGAATGGTTGCTGGACGGCAGCTGGAACCGCGAGCAGCCGCCTTCGCCGCCGGATGAAGACACGCGAAAAATCGCCGATGCCTATGTCTACGTGCACCAGGAAATCGAGCGTTTCGCACTGGGCCTGCTGGCCGCGGGCCGCCTCGATTACCCGCGCTTCGTCCGGGCGGCCAATACCTGGGGCCGCGCCATGATGTTCTACGCAGACGACGCCGGGCTGGACAGCGATGATGTGGACATGGATCGGTACGCCGAGGACGCATTCGACGATGATGAGTCAACCGAAAGCGCAGCCCCTGCCGCTGAAGAGTCCGCAGCCGTGCCCCCTGAACTGGCGCGCTTCACCGTGCGTTATGTCGAGGACGCCCTGGCTGGGCTGCCCGAAAACGCCGAGAAGCTGGCGGACACCTTTCGTTCGGTAGAGGTGTATCAGACCCGCTGGTTGCTGCAGTCCCTGGCGGTGATCGAAAGGCTGGGCATGACACCGGATAATTTTGTCGACGGCTTCGGCTATACGGCCGCCGTGCTCGAGCGCTTCCTGGCGCTTCAGACATTGCCCAAGCCCGCATCGGCTGAACTGCTCGCGGCGCTGAACGGTTTTTCCAGGCATACCCTGCTGACCGCCCTGCCCTACGCCGGGCATGCCAGCCGCGTGGTGCTCGACGCGCTCGGTTGGAATGATCTGCAAGCCTTCCAGCGTGAATACCTGAGCATTGCCCTGGCACCGCAGTCCGGCTGGGGCAGTGACCTGCCCAACACACAGGATGAGACCGTGGGTGTGGTGGACCGCTACTTGCTGGACAAGGCGCTGGCCGAGGCCGACCCCGACCACCTGCGCGACTACCTCGCGGCACTCGAACCTTCGCACTGGGCGTTTCCCGAGACGCGTGTACTGCTCGACGCCTACCAGGGCGTCGGCCGAGCAGCGCTGGAAAAGAAACTGACCCGCCATGCACAGGCGTCCATGCGCATCTATGGGGTACTGCCCGTCACGGACGCGGACGACGTACGCCAGCGCTATCTGATGTTCAAGAAACTGCACAAAGAGGTGCGCAAATACGGCGCTGAACGACAAGCCAACTCCCATGCCGCGATACAGGCAGGCCTGGAAAATCTCGCGCGTGTCGCCGGCTATCCCTCGGCGATTCGCCTGGAATGGGCCATGGAAGCGCAGATCGCCGAGTCGGCAGTGACGGCCGCCACGATCGATGGCTATGACGTCAGACTGATCATCGACGGCTTGTCGCCCGCACTGCACGTCGGCAAAGCCGGAAAAACCCTGAAAACCGCACCGCCCGCGATTCGCAAACATCCCGACTTCGTCGCCCTCAAGACCCGGCAAACCCAGCTCAAGGACCAGATCGCGCGCTTCTGCCGCACCCTGGAAGCGATGATGAGCAGCGGCGAAGCCCTGGCGCTGGACGCGCTGAAACCGCTGTTGAACATGCCTGCGGTGCGCCTGCTGCTGGAACAACTGATTGTGCAGGCTGACGACGCTGTGCTGGGTTGGCTCGATGCCGCAACGCTGACGGTGACCGACCTTGAAGGCCGCCCGCACAGCGCAAAAAAACACCTGCGTATTGCTCACCCGTTTCATCTGTTCACGGCGGGCCAACTGTCGGCCTGGCAAAAAGAAGTGGTGACCCAGCGCCGCGTGCAGCCGTTCAAACAGGCCTTTCGCGAGTTGTACCTGCTGACGCCGGCTGAGCAAGACACCGGCCTGTGGTCCAACCGATTTGCCGGCCACCGCCTCAAAGCCAAGGTCGCCGCGCGGTTGCTGCAGGCCCGCGGCTGGTCGACCTCAAGCGTCGAAGACATCTATTACGAGAGCAAGGAGCACGGCATTTACGCGATGTTCAACTTTCTGGACACCGGCCATTACCTCTCGGAAACCGAACACTTTACCTTCGACACGATCGCGTTCTACCGCGACCGTAAAGCCCTGCCGCTTGAGCAGGTTCCGCCGCTGCTGTTTTCGCACGTCATGCGTGACGCCGACCTGCTGGTCTGCGTGGCCCATGCCGCGGACGGTTACAGCACCAGTAACGAAACCCTGCAACGCCGCGCCGAACTGGTCGGCGAGTTGATTCAAGGGCTAGGGCTGCGAAACGTCAAATGTGCAGGGCATTTTCTGTACGTCACCGGCCAGCGTGCGAACTACCGCATTCATCTGGGGAGCGCAGCCATCCATATCGAGCCCGGCAATTACCTGTGCATCGTGCCCGCCGGCAGTGGCTTTACCGAGTTCTACCTGCCGTTCGCCGACACGGACCAGAAAATGGCCGAGGTGCTGAGCAAGATGTTTCTGTTGCTGGACGACCTGAACATCACCGACAGCCTGATATTGGAGCAGATACAGCGCGGCGGCTGATATCGCCGCTCATCACTGATCCGGTGCAGCTTCAAGGGGAATATCCAGGGTAAACGTTGCGCCCTGCCCGGCTCCGTCGCTGTGCACGGTCAAGCGGCCGCCCATTTCCTGCGCGGCGAGGGCACAGCTGTGCAGGCCAAAACCGTGGCCTTCCTTGCGAGTGGTGAAGCCATGCGAAAAGATCCGCGCCAGATGCTCCGGCGTGATCCCGTTGCCGTTATCGGTCACTGAAATACGCAGGACTGATGCGTCAACGAGGCAGGCATCGAGCGTAACGCAGGGGCTGCGATCAGCCACGCCTTCCAACGCATGCTTGGCGTTACTGATCAGGTTCACCAGAATCAGCAACACCCGGTGCCGATCCAGCGGCAGCAAGGGCAAGTCGGCAATCCTCTTGACCAGCGTCACCCCCTGACGCTCCAGCGAACCGGCACTCATGCGCAACGCATCGTCGACTAACCCGGCGACCGAGACTGTCTCCACGACACTGACCGCAACGGCATAGGACTGCTGGGCAGCGACGATGGTCTTGATGTGGTCAATGCCCTTGGTGAGTTGCCCGAGTTCTTCGACAATGCCTTGTTGCTCTGCCGTCACCACCTCCGCCAGCTTGAGCAGGTAGTCGGGCAGCATCTTGCCTTTGGGATCGTTGGCGAGAAAATCGCTCAGGTCATTGACGTGTTCGTTCATCAGTTGAGCGACCTTGCCCAGCCCCTGGACTTTGGAGGTGCGCATCTGGTTGCTGACCAGGTCTGCCGACACGTTCACGCTGTTGAGGACGTTACCAACGTTGTGCAGCACAGCGGTGGCGATTTCGGCCATGCCCGCCTGGCGGGATTTTGCGTGCAGTTCGCTTTGCACCTGGCTCATGCGTAGCGCCGCGCGCACGCGAGCCTTGAGTTCCAGCGGCGAGAAGGGTTTGGCGATGTAGTCATCGGCGCCACTCTCCAGCCCGGAAACGCAGGCATCACTGCCGCCGCGAGCGGTCACCAGGATCACGGGCAAGTGGGCAAAACCGGGGCTGCCTTTGATTCTGGCGGTCAGGCCGAAGCCGTCGAGCAGCGGCATCATCACATCCGAGACAACGACATCGATGGAGCGACGCTGCAGGAGTGCCCAGGCCTGCTCTCCATCCACCGCGGTGGCGACGACATAGTCGTCACGCAAAAGCTCGCTGAGATAGCTGAGCATTTCCGGGCTGTCGTCCACCACCAGCACTTTGGATCGCGCGGCGTGTTCCGGGTGCTGTTCGTCGTCTACGCCTTGCGCCGGACTGCCCTGGCGGCCGTCGTCGAAACGCAGATGGCGCTGCTCGGTCGTGCTCGCTGTGCTCGGTGACGATGGCTCATGCATCGTACTGGCTTCGCTCAGCAAGGCGTTTTGCTCGGCCCCCAGCGGAAGTCGAACGAAGAAGCACGACCCGCGTCCCGGCTCGCTACTGACGCCGACTTCGCCCCCCATCAGTTCGACCAGGTCCTTGACCAGGGCCAGGCCGATGCCTGTGCCGCTGTAATGGCGCGTGGCGGAATTGTCGATCTGGGAAAACCGCTGGAACAGCAACGGCAGTTCCTCAGGCGCAATGCCGATCCCCGAGTCCTGCACCGCCAGTTCAAATCGCTCGCCGTCCAGCGGCGTCACTGCCAGGTGTACGGTGCCGCCAGCGGGCGTGAACTTGATGGCGTTGCTCACCAGGTTGAGCAGAATTTTCTCGAAGTGTCGGGGGTCCAGGAACACCGTGCCGAGCGCGGGATCGATGCTGCAGGTCAAGGTGCACCCCTTGCCCTCGGCCACCATGGCGGCATCCTCGGCCAGCACCCCCACCGCATTGTTCAAGTCGACCAGCGTCGGGCACACCTCGAACTTGCCCGCTTCGGCCTTGGAGAAATCGAGGATGTCGTTGACCCGGTTCATCAAGCGCAGTGCGTTGCGTTGGGCGCGCTCGATTTGCACCCGCCAGTCGGCCGGCACAAGCGTCGCTGCCGACAGCTGCTCCAGGGGGGCGAGAATGAGGGTCAGCGGCGTGCGCAGTTCGTGGCTGACCGTGGCCACGAAATCGCTCTTTGCCTGGTTGGCCGAATCGGCCTGATTGCGCGCCTGGATAAGCTCGATGGCCTGCGCCTCCAGCACCTCGGTCTGGTGATGCAGCGTGTCGGTACGCTCGGCGACCATTCGCTCCAACGAGGCCTGGACCTGCTGTCGTTCGGCCTCGGCCTCGGCCTCCAGCACGCGGATGCGCAGGGCATTCTCCTGGAACACGCGTACCGCGCGGGTCATGATGCCAATCTCGTCGCCGCGTTCGACGCTGGCGATCCCGGTGCGCAGGTCGCCGGCCGCCAGCCGGCGCATGACCGAGGCCAGGGCCACGATAGGCTGCGCAACAAATCGCGAGGTGCTCCAGGCGATGGCGCCGGCCAACAGGATGGCGACCGTGCCCGCAATGATCGTCGCAAGCATGCCGCGGTCATTGTGGACCAAGGCATCGGAGCGCGCCTGACCCGCGAAGCGCGCCACCAACAGGCCGGCACTGCGAGCCTCGTTGCGAACCTGGTCGCGCGCGTCGCTCAAGGCATTGCTTGCCTGGCGGAACCTGGCGAATGCCGCTCGGTAGCCGGCAATCTGATCCTTGACCGTCACCGGCGTCGCATTGGCTTGCGTCCCCACGGACGAAGGGAGCACACGCGCAACACGCGAGAGTTCGTCCAGCAGGGTGCCGACAGCGTCGGCGATCTCGGCCGACGGTGACAGGCGAAACGACAAGGTCTGCGCCTCCAGAGTGGCCACGCGTTCGGCGAAACGCTTGGATAACGCCGCGGCATTGTGCAGCAATCCGGTGGCGGCCTGAATGTCGCTTGCGTCATGGGCAACCTGCCCATCCACATCCCCCAACTGTGCTTCGAGACGCTCGGCCACATCCCCGACAGCGGCGAGCTGCCGCAACGCCTCGCCCCCGCGCAGCTTGGGCGCCTCGCCAAGGTGCTCCACCGCCAGGCCGGCCGCAGTGATCGCCGCGGCCAACTGGTCCAGGTTCTCTTTTGCATCCGCCGTTCCCATCACCTCGCGCAATTGTTCGACCACCGGCTGAAGTGCCGCGCAGGCGTTGCGCGCCGCAGTGGCGGCCGTTCCATCACCGCTCAGCAGCATCCTGGCCACATTGGCGGTGATGATCCGCTCGCCGTTGCGCAGCACATCCAGCATGCGGTGGGCACTTTCGATGTTGCTCACCCGAGCCTGGTGTTCAGCCGCACGGGTGTCGAGGTCCTTGAGCCCATCGGCAATGCCTTGTTCGATGAGGGTCGTCGCCTCTCGCATCCGGCTATGGTGGGTGGTCATGTTCTCCGTTTCACCATCCATGGTCAGGGTCGCCGTGCGCAGGGCCGCGATCGCCGAGGCAAGCCGTTCCAGGCTGCCTTTGAGCGATTGCGCCTCTGCCACCGGAATGGCGGTCAGGCCGGCGATAGCCGTCGCCACCATGCCTTCGGCCTGGGACAGGCTTTCCTGGTCGCGCGTGGCAATGAAGTTCTCCACCCGCCCGGTGGCGCCGTTGACCGACGCCAGGATCTCCGCGGAATGACTGGCCGAATCCACCGCGCGCACCATGCCGCGCAGCCCGTAGAGGTTCACGAGCGACACCGCCAGCATCAGGAACACCAGTGCGGCGACCGCCAGGCCGATCTTGACGGCAATGGGCCGGTCCCTGGCGGTTTTGAATGTCAGCATGGCCCTTGCTCCCCAACCGCCACTACTGTTTCTTGACCTCCGGCACAGGCGCCGGCGGCGCCGTATGATTGTTGGCCGCGTCGATCATCGCCACAACGGAAGCCTGGCTGTAGAAAGGATTGGCGGCGCCGCCCACCGGCATCGTGGCAAGCCAAGTGTCCAGGTCTTTGGCATCGATGCGCACCAGCGGCACTTCAACGAACTTCGGGACCCGTTTGCCCGCCAGAATCTGTTGGGCCACCCAAAACCCCACTTGGGAGACGCTTGGCGAAGCGGAAACGGAGACGGTCTCGTAGCCATTGGCCTCGCGTTCCTGTTTCCACAGGGCGAGTTCATCCTGACGGTTGCCCATCACGATGATCGGCAATGGGCGTCCCGCCGCTTTGAACGCCATGGCCGCCCCATAACCGTCGCCCCCTTGGGTGGCAACGGCATCGATGACGGGCAACGACGGCAACGCCAGCGACACCTCCTTGCGTGCGACGGCCCCCGTCCAGTTGCCGTATACGGTCTTGGCGAACCTCAGGCCCGGATAGTCGCTGGCGGCCTTGCGAATGCCGTCGCTGATGTTTTTATCGGTGGCATCACCCGCAATGCCGCGGATCTCCAGCAGCGTTCCGTTGCCTTTGAGGCGCTCGGCGATATAGTCGATTTCCACGCGGCCCATGGCGGACCAGTTGTAGTCCACGGTATAGACGCAGCCTTCGGTGACCTTGCTGGCCATCACCACCACCACGATGCCGGCGTTGCAGGCATCGCGGATCACCCCATCGAGGGCCGTGTCGGACGCAGCCAGGACAACGATGGCATCGACGCCCTTGACGATCATGTCCTGGATATGAGCCGCCTGTTCCGACGCCGAGTTATTGGCGCTGACCACCGGAGCCTCGCGGATCAAGCCCTCCAGTTGCGCTTGCTGCGCAATTTCCTGCCAGTTGCGCACCATCACTTTGCGAAAATCGCTGCCCGCGTAGGAGTTACTGAAGGCGATGCTATAGCTCGCGGCAGGGCCACCGGCGATACTGCCGTCGGCAGCCTGGGCAGGATTGGCGGCCACCATTACCAGCCCGCTCAGGCAGGCGGCGAAGCGCCACAGGCTCGGCCTGCACGTGCCCACAACCTGTCGATGAAGCCATTGCGGCACTGCCGGACAACATTGAGATCCAGACACATACGGCTCCTTTCCTTGGCGGGCGACAATTGAAACCACGACATGGCTTGCATTTGGCAATGAGCATAGTCTCAATGTGCCAGCTGCGCGCGCGATCATGGCGGATTTCAGTCGATTGTGTGGAACTCGCCAATGTGGGAGGGGCGGTGCGACGACTCGAGTTGCTCCCGGCCGGGCAGACTCATTTACCGCCCGTCACATCCAGGAATGTTCCCGTCACGAAGGATGCCTGTTCGCTGGCCAGCCATAGAATGGCGCGCGCCACTTCCTCCGGCTGACCACCGCGGCCCATGGGGATCGAGTCCTTGACGCGATCGACACGCCCCGGCTCGCCGCCGCTGGCATGCATGTCGGTGTAGATGTGCCCTGGGCGAACACAGTTGACGCGTATGCCTTCCCGCGCCACCTCCTTGGCGAACCCGATTGTAAACGTCTCCAAGGCACCTTTTGAGGCTGCATAGTCGACGTATTCGTTGGGGCTGCCGAGGCGCGCCGAGGCCGAAGAGACGTTGATCACCGCACCGCCCGGGCCGTTATGCCGGTAAGCCATGCGCTTCACCGCCTGCTGGGCACAGAGTATCGGACCGATAGCGTTGACCGCGAAAATGCGCTGCATGCGCTCGAAGCCGAGGTCTTCCAGACGTGACTGCGTCTCCAGCACCCCGGCATTATTGACCAGCACGTCGATTCGCCCGAACGTACGGTCGATGGCCGCGAACAAATCGGCGACATGCCGAGGGTCCGCACTGTCGGCGCGCATGGCCAAAGCCTTGCGCCCTAACGCTTGCACCTGCGCCGCCACTGCCAGCGCCGCGGGTTCGTTGGCAACGTAGCTGATCGCCACGTCATAGCCGTTTGCGGCGGCTAACCGGGCGGTTGCCGCCCCCACTCCGCGACTGCCGCCGGTGATCAGAATCAGCGGTACCTGCGAGACATTACCCATTGAAAAGACTCCCTGAGCCGTTGGCCGTGTCAGCCGATGAGAAGCGTGCCGCTGACGATCACGACGCACGCCAGAATCCGGCGGACGGTGAGCGTCTCGCCGAGGAACAGATAGCCGATCAACACCGCAAACAGCACGCTGGTTTCGCGCAAGGCCGATACCGCACCCAACGGCGCTTCGTTCATGGCGTAGATCACCACGCCATAGGCGAGCAAAGAAACGAGCCCACCCACCACGGCGGAGACTGTTCCAGGCCGCACGCAGAACAGGCTGCGGGCGTCGCGCAGGCCGATGTAAACCACCGGCATCAGCACACCCCACAAGGCGCACATCCACACCGTGTAGGCAAGCGGTGCACCGGAGAGCCTGGCGCCGATACCATCGACGACACTGTACGCTGCGATGAAGACGCCCGTGCCCAGCGCGAAAGGCAGGCTGGGAACCGACAGGCTGCGCCCCCTGAAGGCCAGCGAAATAATTCCGCCCGATACCAGCGCAATACCGAGCAACTCGCCCGGAGCGATGCGTTCCCCGGCAAAAGCCGCAGCCCCGAGGGTGATCAGCACTGGCGACGATCCACGCGAAATCGGATAGATCTGCCCCAGGTCGCCGACCCGGTAGCTGCGCACCAGGAACAGGTTGTAGCCGACATGCAACAACCCCGACAGCAACGCATAGCCCCAGCTTTCAGGCGCAGGGCGCACCATGAACGTGGCGGCGAGGACACAGGTAACGGCGATGGCGATGCACATCACCGTCATCGACCATAACCGGTCCGCACCGCCGCGCAGCAGCGCATTCCAACTGGCGTGTAGCAGCGCGGCAAACAGGACGAGAACCACGAGATGAATAGGCATACGCCACTTTAGGCAACCCCGCGCCCGGACGACAGCGAAGTCTCTTCATTGCAGCATGAGCGAATGCTCATGGATCACTGATCTGCTTGTTGGACTTTCAGCGCCTCGCCGACCAACCATCGACGAAAGCGTGCGATGTGCGGCTGCGATTCGATGCCCTTGGGGCACACGAAATAGTAGGCAAGCGGCGACTGGAACTGCACATCGAACAGCCGCACCAGACGGCCATCGCTGATTTCGTTCTCGACATGCCCGCTGCGCACCAACGCCACGCCCTGGCCGAGCAAGGCGGCCTCAACCGTCATGTTGGTATCGCCAAACCTGACGCTTTCCCTGAGCGGCGAAAATGCCAGGCCGACCGCTTCAAACCACACCTCCCATTTCGGCGCCAGCTCGGCGCCATCCCGGATCAGCAGCGGTAAACGCAACAACTCGGTGGGGCTGCCCGGTGTTCCAACGCGCTGCAGCAGCTCGGGACTGGCCACGGGAAACACCTGTTCGCCAAACAGGAACTCCGAGTACAGCCCTGGGTAGTTGCCTTTGCCGAGTCGGATCGCGACATCGGCCTGAGCGTCGGAGAAGTGGATGACTGCGTCCGTGGTATCCAGCGAGACCAGCAGCTCGGGATGCTGGCGAGAAAGACTCGGCAAGCGTGGCAGCAGCCATTTCAGCGCGAAGGAATAGGTGGTGCTGACGCTGAGTCGAACCCGGCCTTTTTGCTCGCGCAGGTCGCCCAAGGTCGCCTCCAGGCTCATGAAAAACTCTCGCACGATGGGCGCCAGCGTAGCCCCCGCTGCCGTGAGGCGTAACGCCCTGCCCCGTTCGAACAACTGCAACCCCCACAGCGCCTCGAGATGCCTGAGCTGGTGGCTGACCGCGCTCTGCGTCACATGCAGCTCCTGCGCCGCAGCGGTAAAGGTCGGGTGCCGCGTGGCGACTTCAAAAGCGCGCAACGTGGCGGTGGGTGGCAGGTCTCTCATAGGCGGGGCGTCCGGCGAGTGGTCGGGAAAAGCGCAGCATGAAGATTGGCTCATGTTAGAGCCAAATTCGTTGGCGATCACCTTCGTCGGCTGAAACACAAGGAATCGGCATGGAGAAGCTTGGGCATCTACACCGCTTTTCGAGACCGCGATGAGTCTGTGGCGAGGGGGCTTGCTCCCGATATAGGTGGGTCAGTGACAGATGTATCTGACACGCCCTCATCGGGAGCAAGCCCCCTCCCACAGGAAGAAGTTTCAGCTTTTTGAAATTGTAGATATTCATGCACGAAGAAGCCTGTCGTCCTACGGTACAAGGGAATGCACAGTGTTCGCGTATGCCTCCAGCAACCGCGCCAGGTCCTGGTAACAGGCCGCCAAATGATGCGCCCCAAGCCTTTCCATCGACCTTGCCGTACGGCGTGCCTGCACAGCGCCGATCGCCGGGTCATAAGCAAAACGAGCAATCCGCCGGGCGCCGGTTTGTGCGCATTGGGCGACGGGCGAACCCGGGGCAATGCGGCTCGCTTTACGCTGTAGCCGGCTCAATTGCTTGCTCAGTTGCAACGACAGGTATCCCGTCTGCTCAGCGTGCGGGTTATCCGCGCCAAGCGCACTCTTCAGCGCGACGATCCGGTGTTGTTGCGTTGCCTGCCACTTAAGGTGATCGACAGTGCTCGCCTGGCGAAGTAGCCGGCGTGTGTGCTGGTGGAGTGAATCTTTCAAGGCCCGAACGTGTTTAGCCGGATCTTTCGGCAATATCTGAAATGCCAGCAGGCAGATAAGCATGGCAACGATCCAGGCCAGCGCCTGATTGGCGAAGCCGGCGAAATCGTAGAGGGCGGTATCGCCAGTGCTTACCAAGGTGTTGAACCCGATCAGGTAGGCAATTCCTTGCAGACCGTAGCGCGGTTGGCTGGTGGCATGGATTCCGAACGACCAGAACGCCGCCAGTACCAGGAATAACAGAGGGAAACCGTTGATCTGAGGCATCACCAGGAACTTGCACAGCACCGCCGCCAACATGGCATAGAGCGTGCCCCGTATGAAGCCGGCGATACCCTGGGCAGGCGCGGGGGCCGTCGCCAACAATGTGCAGCACGGGCCCACGACCGCCAGTAGCGTGGGCCCTTGATCCCAACCGCTGACGTACCAGAGTGTGCCGGCGGCCAGCGTGGCGAGCAGTGCCCTGACGCCGTTTCGCGCGGCATCGACGTAGTTGCGGTGATACCCCACGGCACGCACGCGCTTTGGGCGAGGCTGATCAAGGCTGGAGAAATTCAACAAGGCCTCACTCAGGTCCGTCAACTGTTCCTCCAGGCGTTCGCTGAACACGTGCGAATGCACGGATGAGTCAGCAGGTTCACGCGCCCTGCGACACAGTTGCTCCACCGTATCGGCAGCGGCGAGAAAGTCGCCGCGTGTGTCGGGCATCCGCTCGCTCAATTGTCGCAACGCGGTGCTTATTTGAGCCAGCGACGTGGGATCGAAGCCGGAGTGTGGCTCGTCCAGGCGCATGTCGAGTACAACGGATTGCAGATGCGCCAGACCTGCCTGAATCGCCAATTGCCGGGAGCGAATCAGCGCCGACTCCCCGCGTGCGAGTCCCAGTTGGTCATCCACCTTGGCGATATCCATCGCGAGCGCATGACGTTGCCTCGCCAGCCCCACAGGCTGCTCGCCGGCGAGTTGGGCAGCGAGCAGCCCCACGCTACGGGCACAGACATCGACAAGCGAGCTTCGAACTTTATGCGCCATCGTTCTGGAGCTGAACAGCGTGACGACCAGGCTCAAGCTCAACACGCCAAGCGCCACCGCCGTGCCCCGCGTGATGAGGTGGTCGAACGCCTGCTCAGGCGCGACGATGGCTGGCCCCAACGCCAGGCACACCGTATAACCCGCCACCACTGCCGCCGTGGCCTGGTAATGGCGCAACACGGTCATTGCACCGACACACAGGCCCAGCCACACGCCGATGCCCAGTATGAACAACAGCATCTGTTGCGCGAACAGCCCTGTCAGCACGAACGCCGCACCCAGGCCGATCAAAGTACCCAGCATCCGGTAGACGCCCTTGCCGCGAACCGCGCCCTGAATCGGCTGCACCAGCAGCAACACGGTAGATGCGCCCGAAAACGGAGCGTCCAGGTGCAGTTGGAAGCCGAGCCACAGCGCCAGACCCGCCGCCACGATACAACGCAGTACGTAGGCGAAGGTGGCGGGTGTCCAGGGTCGGGGAATCGCCGCGAAAAGGCGTGTCGACAGCCGCGTCATCACATGAACGCCTGCAGCCATTGGGTAAGCCGCCAGCGCGGCGCGGCGTTCGGCTGCGTCACTTCGACACTGGCGGTCATGCCCGCCGCCAACGCCACCCCGTCCGGCACCTTGTCCAACTCGATGCGCACAGGTACGCGCTGTGCCAACCGAATCCAACTGAAGGTCGGGCTCACCTGAGGCAAACCGCTGTCGTTGCGCAATTCATTGGTGTCGGCGATCCCCCGGCCCATGCTTGCCACATGCCCTTGCAGCAGTGGGGCAAACCCCATCAGCTTGATCGAGACCGGTGCGCCGATGCGCACCTGCGCCAGCTTGGTCTCCTCAAAATAACCCGTGATCCAGAAACTATGTGCATCGACCACGAACAGGTTGGTAGTGCCCGCCTGCGCGTAGTCACCGGGCTGCAGGCGCAGTTGAGTGACATAGCCATCCACCGGCGAACGCACCGTCGTGCGGTCCAGATCCAGTTGCGCCTGGGCCAGTTGGCTGGCTGCCGCGTCCAGGCGCGCCTGGGCCACCGCCAGGTCGCGCGCTGCGTTGTCAATTTCCTCCTGGGCGATGGCGCCGGCCAACAGGGTTCGTCGCTTGAATTGCGCACGGCGTTGCTCGAACACACTGCGCACCTCGGCGAACTCTGCGGCGCGCTGCTGCACGGCCAGTCGATAGGCGCGTGCATCGATGCGGTACAGCAAATCGCCCTTTGCCACCCACTGGTTGTCAGTGGCCGACAACTGATCGATCTGGCCGCAAACCTGCGGCGCAATACGGATGACCTGCACACTCACCCGTGCGTCCCGCGTCCAGGGCGCCAGGACATACGCTCGCCACAGTTGCAGGCAGAACACTAGGGCCAGCGCCCCCAGCGCCAGGGTGGCGACAGGTTTGAGGAGTTTGACGATAGACATGCCCACAGCCTCGCTCAGCAATTGACAACCATCGCCGACACGACGATGAGCGACACAAAAAACCGCGCCAGCGCTGGGTGCCACGCGCCGTCCAGCCAGCGGCGTGCCAGGCGCTCGATGAGGATGTAGACCAAGGCCGATACGCCCAGGTAGATCAACAAGGGGGGAAAGTAGAGGTTGGCAATGGCGATTTCGCTGAGCATGGCAAGTACCGGGTTCGGAGGGTTCGAGCATTCGCCCGCATCCTGAAAGGGGCTTGTTGACGATGCTAAGGAATTACCCGTGCTGCCGATATTGAGCACACTGCCAAAATATAATCAAATCCAGACAACCCTCGATGGCACCCCATGGCCGAACTCCAGCACTTACCCGTCGATCAGTTCGAGTACGACAACCTGTCCCAACCCGCCGTAGCGCTGATGCTCGCCCCCCAGCGCAACGACAGCGAGTCCGCCGTACACACGCACCGCAAAGGGCAACTGGTCGTGGCTTACTGCGGCGGCATCGTGTGTACGGGAGAAGATGGCGTGTGGATGGTACCGTCAGGGTTCGGCGTGTGGATCCCAGGGGGCGTCGCCCATAGCAACCGCGTCACGGCTAACGGGCAAGTGTGTTTTTTGTTCGTCGAACCCGGCGCCGCGTCACTGCCGGATCGCTGCTGCACGCTGGCGCTGTCGCCACTGATCCTCGAGCTCATCCTCCACCTGAGCGGCCAGGCCCAGGATTACCCCGCGAATTCGCGCACTGCGCGGTTGACCAACGTGCTGCTGGAAGAACTTGAACTGGCCCCCACGGAACAGCTTTACCTGCCGTTGCCCGTATCAACCCCACTGCGCACCATCGCCCGGGCGTTGGCACAAGACCCTTCCAACCGCGCCACCATGGCGAGCTGGGCACGGCACGTGGCCATGAGTGAACGTTCGCTGGCCCGCCTGATAAAAGGCGAAACCGGCCTGACCTTCGGCCAGTGGCGCAAGCAATGGCAGATCATTGTCGCGTTGCAAAGCCTGGCCGAGGGGCAGTCGGTGCAGCGAACCGCCGAGACGCTCGGCTATGAGTCAGTCAGCTCGTTCATCAGCATGTTTCGCAAGACACTGGGCACCTCGCCAGCGCGCTACCTGCGCGAAACCACACGACGCCAGCCTTGATTTAGCTACAATCCCATAGGTTTTTCGCCAAGGTAGCGCTGTATGGGTATCGCATTATTTCGCGGGCGTTTTACGCGCTTGAACAAACGCCTGCGCCAGGAAGCACAGAATCATCCCGAGACGTGGTCACAGATGCTGGTGTTGAGTGCCATCGATCAAATGGACGGCATGGCAACGCCGTCGAAAATCGCCGAAGCAGAAAACATCCGCTCGTCCAACCTCGCCGCCCTGTTGAAGGATCTCGAAGCGCGCGACTTGATCACCCGGACACCGGACACCGAGGATCGCCGGCGCACCTGGATCGGCCTGTCCGACCAAGGCCGCCGCGTATTGCAGGCAAGCCGCAAGCGCCGTGATGAGTGGCTGGCTGAAGCCGTCGACGCCTGCCTGACAGCCACTGAACGCAAGCAGCTGGAGGCCGCCGGGCTGCTGATGGACAAGCTCAGCCAGTACGGCCGCTACGAAGAGCGCTGAACGCGCCCGGCCTCGGCCAGTTGTTCGCACATCCGGTCGGCCGTGGCGTGGGTACGCTCGAACTGCAACGGCGTCGCGGTGATGTGACCGGCGAGATTTTCCGCGGTTTCCGTGCCCGGCTCATCAGGCCGTGGGTGGCGCTGCAATTGAAGCCAATGGTATTCCAGGCCGCGTGGGTCGTTCTCCGAGCGCACCGACACCCCGTCCAAACGCCCCCTGCCCTGGCGGGTTATTTTCAGCGGACGTACGGCACCCGGCGCGCAACTCGGAAAATTGACGTTCAGGCAAACGTCCTGCGGCCAGTCCAGCGCCATCAGTTGCTCAACCGTGTACGCACCGTGGTTGAGGGCGTTTTCCCAAGGCACGGCGGTGCGGTCGGTAAACGCCTGGCTCAGTGCGATAGACGGGATACCGAACAGCAACCCGGTCATCGCCGCGCCGACGGTGCCCGAGAACACCGTTTCGGTGCCCAGGTTCGCGCCACGATTGACGCCGGATAAAATCAGGTCCGGCTTGTCGTGGTTGAGCAGATGCCCCAGCGCCACGGCAATGCAATCGCCCGGCGTGCCGGTCACCGCAAACCGGCGGGTGCCGTGGCAGCTCAGCCGCAGAGGAGCGTGTAGGCTCAATGAATGAGAGGTGCCGCTTTGATCAAGCAAGGGCGCGACGACCCAGACTTCATTCGCCAGTTGGCAGGCGATGCGTTCCAGCACCTTGAGCCCGGGCGCATCGATGCCGTCGTCATTGGTCAGAAGAATTCGCTCGAATCGATGATCACCGTTCGCCATGGCCGTGCCCCGTCAATGCAGGCGCTCGGATGAGCGCCGTCGACGGCATAATTACCTATATTTAAATAGTTATCTAGCCATAGATATAAACCCGAAAACCACGGCGAAAACTACAGCGGAAACTCCGCCCGGATCAAGGTGCCCCCCTCGGCGCGGTTAATGGCGGTAATGGCTCCGCCATGGGCCTGGCAGATCGCGCGGGCAATGGACAAGCCCAGCCCGCTGCCGCCCGAATAACGCGCCCTGGAGCGCTCCGCCCGCCAGAAGCGGTCAAATACGCTGTCCAGGTGCTGTGCCTCGATCCCTGGACCACGGTCACCGATTTCAATCACCACGCGGTCTTCGACCCGAAGCGCCATCACGCTTAATTCGCCCCCCCCCGCAGCGTAACGCAACAGGTTGTCCACCAGGATATTGATCACCTGGCCCAGGCGATCACGATCGGCATGCAGGCGAAACCCATCGGCAATACTGACTTGCGTGCGCACGCCGGCCTCATCCAGTTGCGGCTGGAACCAGGCCAGCCGTTCGGCGATCAGGACCGCCAGGGGAAAATCGCTGCGCTCCAGCACCAGTCGGCCGGCCCGGGCCATCGACAGCAGGTGCAGGTCATCCACCAGTTTGCGCAGCTGATCGAGCTGACGCTTGACCATGCCCAGCTGTGCGGCATCGCTGGGGAACACCTCATCGAGCATGCCCTGCACCCGGCCCATGGCTGCATTCAAGGGCGTGCGCAGTTCGTGGGCGATGACCGCGCTGGACTCACGCACATCGCGCTCATAACGCTCCAGCTGGGTGGTCATACTGTTGAAGTCGCTGATCAGCCGCTGCATCTCGTCGGGTGCGTCGCGGTGAACCGGCAGGCGTGTCAGGAAATCACCGCCGGCGACCCGCCGTGCGCCCTGGGCAATCGCCGAGAACTGGCTGGACAAGGGGCGCGAAAACCACAAGCCACAGACGATGATGATCGGGATGGCCGCCAGCACCAGGCACGCCAGAATCAGCCAGTCGCGATTGGCGATGTCCGGCTGGAAGAATTCCACCGGATAGTATTCGGCAACCAGTTGGCGCAGGCGTTTTTCGTTGAGCTGCGGCTCGGCGCGCAACTGCAGCAACTCCTCGCGCGCCGCCGGCGGCAGGTGCTGCAAAAAGTAGCGGTCCGACAGCCTGAAGTTGATCCACATGCAGATAGCGATCACCACCACCGCGCCAATCGCCAACAGGCTCATGCGCATGCCGACCCAGCGCCACAAGGGTTTGTCGTTGATCCGTGATTTCTCAAGCATGCGGCTTACCTGAACCGATAGCCAATGGAGCGCACCGTGACCAGTACCCCGGCGATGCCATGAGTTTCCAGCTTGCGCCGCAGGTTGTGCACGTGGGTGTCGACGACACGGGCCAGGGCTTCGCTTTCCGGCAGGCAGATTTCCAGCAGCTCATCACGGGTGAAGGCCTTGGAGGGTGTCTTCAGCAAGGTGACCAACAGTTTGAACTCCGTCGGCGTCAGGTCCAGCAGTTGCGGTGGCGCATCGCGGTGTTCAATGGCCGCCGTAAACGCGATGAGGTCCACTTGCAGGTTTTCATGACGCAGCAACTGCTCCACTGGTTGGCTGCCCGTGGTACGTCGCAACACTGCGTGCACCCGCGCCACCACCTCGCGCGGGCTGTAGGGCTTGACCACATAGTCGTCGGCGCCATAGCGCAAGGCGCCGAGTTTTTCCGGCTCGTCCCCCATGGCCGTGACCATGATCACGGGCGTGTCACTGCTGCGACGCACGGCGGACAACACCTCGGTGCCACTCAAGCGCGGCAGCATCACGTCCAGCAGGATCAGATCGGGTCGCCAACTTTTGTGCAGGTCCAGACCGCGCTGGCCGTCTTCGGCCAGGGCCACCTCAAAACCATCCCGGCGCAGATAGGCTTCGAGAATGTTGGCGCTGTCGGCGTCGTCTTCGACGATGAGGATACGTTTTCCTGACACAAAGAAGCCTCTTGATGAAACCTTGATAATTCACGAACGGTTTATTGAAAGTCCGCGAGCAGTATTGCCCTACGCCCGACTTTCGCGAACCGATCCTATGCCGACCACCGCCCCGCTGTCCAAGCCTATCCAGCTGCCCGAACGCCTCGGCGCGGTTTTGCTGCTGGTCGGCATGCTGACCGGCTGTTCGCTGGCGCCTGCGTACCAGGCCCCCGCGCTGCCGGTGCCGCAGACCCTGCAAGGCGAACCTGTAACGGGCGCGCCCTCCTCCACGACCAACGAGGTAGAGGCGCTGTCCGAGGAAGAGAAACAGCTGCTGACCGGCCTGGACTCATCGGCGCAGTTACCGCAGTGGGTTGAACGCGCCCTGAACTACAATCGCGACTTGCGCCTGGCGCTGCTGCGTGTCGAGCAAGCCCGCGCCCAGTACGGCATTTCCCGCGCCGACCGCTTGCCCACCGTGGCCCTGGGACTGCAACGCAACCGCCAGCATTTGCATGACAAGGCCGCCGACGAACGTTATGGGCAGGACATCGCGGTGGCCTCCGTGGGCATCTCGGATTTCGAGCTGGATTTTTTCGGCCGGGTGCGCAGCCTGTCCGAAGCGGCGCAGCATGACTACCTGGCTACGCGCTACGGCGCTCTCGCCGCGCGCAAGGCGCTGATCGTTGAAGTGGCGCGCCTGTATTTGCAGGAGCGTTTGCAGGCAGGCGTACAGGCCGACACGCAGTCCATGCTCGACAACCAGAACCAGTTGCTGAGCGTTTTCGTCGGCCAGCAAACGCAGGGCCTCATCGCCCAGGACATGGTCGACAGTCAGCGCATGGAAGTGCGGCGTGCCACCCAGCAATGGCAGGACGCAAGCGCCGATCACGCCAGTGCACGGCAGGCGTTGGCGTGGGTCACCGGCTATAAGGCCGCAGCTTCGACCGCTACCGTCACAGACCCGGCGATTGACTTGGACACCCCGCCCTGGCTGATCGAACTCTCGTCCCAGCGGCTGTTGCAGCGCTTTGATGTGCGCCAGTGCGAACAAGCGCTGCGCGCCGCGAATGCCAACATCGGCGCCGCGCGTGCGGCGTTCTTCCCCTCGATCACCTTGAGCACCGGCGCGGGCATCGCCAGCCCGCGCTTGAACACCTTGTTTTCATCCGGCAGCGGCGCCTGGCTGTTCACCCCGCAACTGAACCTGCCGCTGTTCGACGGTGGCCGCAACCAGGCCAACCTGGACCTGGCCACCGCCCGCCAACAGTCCGCCGTCGCCCAATACGAAAAGACCGTGCAGGACGCCTTCCGCGAAATCGCCGACCTGTTGAATCAGCGCCAGCAAGCGTTGGCCAACGCCACCACGCAAATCGATCTGGCGGCGTTGACCGCACTGAAAGCCAAGCGTGTCGAGCAACAGATTGCCGCCGGTGCGGCAGCACGTTCGGAGCACCCGGCGGCGGCGATTCGCCTGACTGAATCGGCCATCGAATTACGCAAGGCCACCTACCAATTGTTGTTCAACCGCCTGGCGCTGTATCGCGCGCTGTCCGGCGCACCGCTATTTTCCTCCACTGAAAGGGTTTCACCATGAACTTGACCACTCCCCCGACCCGTACCGTGCTGTGGGGCGCCGCCTTGATGGCCTGCACCCTCGCGACTTCGGCACAGGCGGCCGACGCCGGCGCGGCAGCCGACAAGACCACCGCCACCCTGGGCCTTGGCATGGGTGTCACGCCGCGCTACATGGGTGCCGACCGTTACCGCGCGCTCGTGCTGCCGATGTTCAGCATCCAGCACGGCGTGCTGTTCGCCGACACCACCCGTGGCGTGGGCCTGCAATTTCAATCCGACAGCGGCTTTGGCGCCAGCGCGGCGATCAACTATGACCTGGGCCGCAAGGAGAAGGACAGCACCAGCCGCCCGGGCGACCGCGAGTTGAACGGCATGGGCGATGTCAACGGCGCCACCGTCGCCGACTTCACCCTCAGCCAACAACTGCTTGACTGGCTGTCGGTCAGCGGCGAAGCCGAACTGCGCATGGCCGGCGAACACCGTGGCAACCGCTACCGCTTCGGCCTGGAAGGCATCCTGTTTCATACCGACAGCGACACCCTGGCCCTGGACCTCGATGCGCACGCCGGCGATGGTCGCTACAACCAGACGTTCTTCGGCGTCACCCAGGCGCAGAGCCAGCGCTCGCTCTACGGAAGATACAACGCCGATGCCGGTATCTACGCCTACTCCGCCGCCTTGAACTGGCAGCACAGCCTGGACGCGCACTGGTCGACACTGGCCAGCCTGACCCTGACCCAGTACGCCGACCAGGCGCGTAACAGCCCGCTGATCCGACGTGAAAGCGCTGGCCTGGGCATGTTCGCCATCAACTACACCTTCTGATAACGAGGCGCCAGGCATGCAGGGTATTGCTCAGTTGTTCCGTCCTTGGGGCCGTCCCCTGCTGCTCGGCGTTGCCTGCCTGATGGTGGCGGCCTGTTCGCGCGAGGAACCGGTGCCGGAGCCGGCCGTAAGGTCGGTGAAAGTCACCACCGTGCACGCCGCAGAGGCCGACGCTGCGCCGTTGACCGGTGTGGTGCGCCAACGCCAACGCGCCGCCTTGGCCTTTGAAGGCGCGGGCCGATTGATCGCGTTGAACGTCGACGTCGGCGATAGCGTGAAACAAGGCCAGGTGCTGGCAAGCCTGGACACGGCAGCCGTGCGGTTGCGCCTGAAACAGGCGCAGGCGGCCCTGTTCGCCAGCGTGGCGCAAACCGGCGAGCGCAAGCGCAACAAGCTGCGCCAGCAACAGCTGTATGCCCAGGGCAGCGTCGCGGCCAGCGCCGTGGAGCAAGCCGAAGCCGCGTGGCAAGCCGCGGTTGCACAGCAGGCCGCCGATGAAGCGGCGCTGGACCTGGTACGCCGCGATCAACGCCTGGGCCAACTGATCGCGCCGTTTGACGGCCGCGTCGTGGCCAGACCCGCGCAGTTATACAGCGAGTTGTCGCCCGGCCAAATGGTAATGGAACTGGAGGCCGGCGGCGCGTTGCAGGTCATCGTGCAAATCCCGGTGGAACAGGCTGGCGGCCTCAAGCCTGGCGACCACGCCATCGCCAACGACCCGGCGGCGCCCGGCTCCACCCTGCCGCTGATACTCGAAGGCGTGTCGACACGTGCACAGAACGGCCTGTTGCAAAGCGCGCGTTTCCGCCTGGACGCCCGTGACCTCGCGCTCCCCAGCGGCGTGAACCTCAACGTGCGATTGGCGGCGCCTGCCGCGCTCACGCTGTCGATTCCGACCCAGGCGCTGCGCATGGGTGGCGACGCCAGCCAGGTGCAGGTGTTCGTCTATGACCCGGCCCAGGGCAAGGTCGCCCTGCGTGAGATCAGGATCGGCCTGATCGATCAGGGCCGTGTCGCCATCGACAACGGCCTCAAGGACGGCGAGCAAGTGGTCGTCACCGGCGTCGCGTTCCTCACCGACGGCCAGCCCGTCAACCTGCTCTCGCCCTCCAGCCGTCTGAGCACACCCGAATGATCAACCTGACCCGTCACGCCCTGGGCGCGAGCCGCCTGACGTTATTCACCGCCTTGCTGATCCTGCTCGCAGGCGTGGCCACATTCCTGAGTTTCCCGACCCAGGAAGAACCCTCGGTGACGATCCGCGATGCAGTGGTGAGTATCCAATTCCCCGGCCTGCCCAGCGAACGCGCCGAAGAGCTGCTGGCCCGACCCACCGAAGAAAAACTGCGCGAGCTGTCGCAGATCAAAAACATTGTGACCACCGTCCACCCCGGCAGTGTGATCATCCAGGTGACGGCCCGCGATGAGATCAAGGACCTGGGCGTGCTGTGGCAACAGGTGCGCAATAAAGTCGCCGAGGCCGGCGCCAGCTTTCCACCCGGCACCCAGGGGCCGTTTGTCGACGATAATTTCGGACGTGTCGCCGTGGCGTCCATCGCTGTCACCGCGCCCGGCTACAGCATGAGCGAGATGCGCGGACCGCTCAAGCGCCTGCGCGACCAGTTGGGCGGGCTGCCCGGCATCGGCCAGGTGACGCTGCACGGTGTGCAAGACCAGCAGTTGTCGATCGACTTCAACCCGCAGCGCCTGGCGGGGCTGGACTTGTCCCCGCAACAGCTGTTCCAGCAATTGCAGCAACAGAACGTGCTGGCGCCCGGCGGCATCGCCGACATTGGCGGGCAGATCACCACCCTGACCGTGACCGGCGAAGTACTTAGCGTGGAGCAACTGCGTCAGTTGCCGATCCAACTGCCCGGCGCCGACGGCACCGCGCAATCGGTGGCCCTCGGCGCCATCGCGCAGATCTCGGTGATGGCGGCCGACCCGCCCCAGACCGCTGCGGTGTATCAAGGCCAGGACGCCGTGGTGCTGGCGGTGTCCATGGCGCCAGGACAGAACGTTCACCAATTCGGCGTGGCCTTGCGCGAGCGTTTGGCCCAGCTGGAACAGCAACTGCCGTTGGGCTTCAGCGCCCATATGGTGACGTTCCAGGCTGATGTGGTCGATCAGCAGATGGCCAAGATGAAGCACGTGATGATCGAGACGGTGGTCATCGTCATGGCCGTGGTCATGCTGTTCCTGGGCTGGCGCACTGGGCTGGTGGTCGGCGCCATTGTGCCGCTGACCATCCTCGGTACGTTGATCGCCATGCGCATGCTCGGGGTCGAGCTGCAAACTGTGTCGATTGCCGCAATCATCCTCGCGCTCGGCCTGCTGGTGGACAACGGCATTGTGATCGCCGAGGACATTGAACGTCGGCTGCATGCCGGTGAGGATCGGCGCCAGGCCTGCGAGAACGCCGGACGCACCCTGGCGATTCCGTTGTTGACCTCGTCGCTGGTGATCGTGCTGGCGTTCTCGCCGTTCTTTCTCGGCCAGACCAGCACCAATGAATACCTGCGTTCATTGGCTGTCGTGCTGGCGCTGACGCTGCTCGGCTCGTGGTTGTTGAGCATCACCGTCACGCCGCTGCTGTGCCTGTATTTCGCCAAGGCCGCTCCTCAGGACACGGCAGAGGACAGTTACGACAGCGGTTTTTACCGGGGTTATCGGGCGGTCATCCGCCGAGTGCTGCAGCACAAAGTGCTGTTTCTGATGGCGATGCTGGTGTTACTCGCCGCCGCGATCTTCGAACTGATGCGCGTGCCCTATGACTTTCTGCCTCAGTCCGACCGCTTGCAGTTCCAGGTGCCCATCAGCCTGGAACCCGGCAGCGGTTCGCGCAAGACCTTGCAAAGCGTGCGCGAGATCAGCCTGTGGCTGAGCAAGGAACCCCAGGTGGCCGACAGCATCGGCTACGTCGGCGATGGCGGGCCGCGTATCGTGCTGGGCCTCAACCCGCCGTTGCCAGCACCGGAAACCGCGTACTTCACCGTCAGCGTCAAGGCCGGTTCGGATATCGATGCGGTCATTGCCAACACCCGCCGCTATCTGCTCAAGCAACACCCGGAACTGCGCGCCGAGCCCAAGCGTTTTTCCCTGGGCACCACCGAGGCCGGTGTCGCGATCTATCGCGTGCTGGGCCCGGACGAACAGGTATTGCGCAGCCTGGCCGCTCAGATCGAAAAGGCCTTGCGTGAAGTGCCGGGCACCCTGGATGTGCGTGATGACTGGAGCACACGCCTGACACGTTACACCGTCGAGGTCGATCAGCACGGGGCGCGCCGCGCCGGTGTCGACACCCAAGCCATTGCCCAAGCGTTGCAACTGCATTTCGGCGGTCTCCAGGTGTCGTCATTGCAGGACAACCAGACCCGCGTCCCACTGGTGGTGCGCGAGCCTTCGACGACAACCGATGCCACCCCCGATCTGCGCGGCATCCTGGTCTACCCGGCCGACGGTTCGACGCCCGTGCCGTTGACGGCCGTTGCGCGCATCGTCGCCTCCAGCGAACCCTCGACGCTGATGCGGCGCAATCAGGAACGCGCCATCACCGTGGTCGGGCACAACCCGTCGATGACGGCCACCTCCATCGTCGAGCAGTTGGCGCCGCAAGTGGCGGCATTGCCCCTGCCGCCGGGCTACCGCATCGAGCTGGGCGGCGAAATCGAAGACTCGGCGGACGCCAACCAGGCGTTGCTGCAATACCTGCCCCACGCGCTGATCGCCATGCTGTTGCTGTTCGTCTGGCAGTTCAATTCGTTTCGCAAGCTGCTGATTGTGGTCTCGGCGATTCCCTTTGTACTGATCGGCGTGGCCGTTGCGCTGCTGGTCACCGGTTACCCGTTCGGCTTCATGGCCACCTTCGGCCTGTTGTCGCTGGCGGGGATCATCGTCAACAACGCCGTGCTGTTGCTCGAGCGTATCGAGGCCGAACTCCACGAGGGCCTGCCGGTGTACGAGGCGGTGGTGAACGCCGCCGTGAAACGCCTGCGCCCCATCGTCATGACCAAACTGACCTGCATTATCGGGCTGGTGCCGCTGATGCTGTTTGCCGGGCCGCTGTGGGAAGGCATGGCGATCACACTGATGGGCGGCCTGGCGCTGGGCACGTTGGTCACTCTGGGGTTGATTCCCGTGCTGTACGTATTGCTGTTCACACCGCGTCAACATTCACCCATCAAGGCGAACACACCATGAATTTTTCGTTGAAGTCAAAGCGCAATATCAAGCGCATAACCTGCGCGGCCGTGCTGCTTGGCGGGCTGGCGATGAGTATCGGTGCTCAAGCCTCCGCGTTCGTCCACCCAGGCCTGTTGCAGACCGAACAGGACTTCATACGCATCCGCGAAAAACTGGCCAACCATAATCAGCCGTGGCTGGCCGGTTGGCAGAAGCTGACCGCCAACCGGCACGCTTCACTGGCCTGGAACCCGAGCCCGGTCGCAGTGGTGTATCGGGGCGCGGATGGCCAACATCCGGAAAACTACGCCCGGTTATTCAACGACGCCGCGGCAGCGTACGCACTGGCCCTGCGCTGGCAGCTTTCGGGCGACCCTGCGTATGCCGACAAAGCCGTAGCGATGTTGAACCAATGGTCCAGCACCCTTACATCGATTGAAGGCACCTCGGACCGCTTCCTGGCATCCGGCTTGTACGGTTATCAACTGGCCAATGCCGCAGAGTTACTGCGCGGTTATTCAAAGTGGAAGGCGGCGGACTTTCATCAGTTCCAAAGCATGATGCTCAATGTCTTCTATCCGATGAACCATGATTTTCTGGTGCGTCACAATAACGCGCTGGTCGACCACTATTGGGCGAACTGGGACCTGGCCAACATGAATTCGATGCTGGCAATTGGCGTACTGACCGACCGCCGCGATATCTATGATGAAGCGCTCAACTATTTCAAACATGGCGCCGGCAACGGCTCCATTGAACACGTGGTGTGGAAGCTCTACGGCAATGGTCTCGGCCAGGTCCAGGAAAGCGGGCGTGACCAGGCGCACACCCTGCTCGACATCGCCTTGCTCGGCAGTTTCTGCCAAATGGCCTGGAGCCAGGGCGACGACCTGTTCGGGTACCAGAACAACCGCGTGCTGCAGGGCGCCGAATATGTGGCCAGGTACAACCTCGGCCAGGATGTGCCGTTCACGCCTTTTATCAACAGCGGTTTCAAGCAAACCGTCATCTCGCCGGAACACCGCGGCGACATCCGTCCGATCTGGGAACTGCTCTACAACCACTACGTCGTGCTTAAAGGCCTCAGCGCACCGAACGTGAAGGCCTTCGCGCATAAGGTCCAGGTGGAAGGGGGTGGCGGCGACTATGGACCGAACAGCGGTGGCTACGATCAGTTGGGGTATGGAACCTTGCTGTATTCGTTGGGGGAATATGGGCTGTCCAACACGCAGCTGATGCCGTGAGGGCGGCCCCCATAGGCGCCGTTACCGCAGATTCGGTCTGATCCGCCTTATATGCAGCCGTCGGGGGCAAGTCGAATCGTCGCTCCGCCCCTCCCACAGCAAGCGCCCTCGCCAACGGTTCAATCAGTTCTCCGGCAATTTCAAGCGCCAGCCCTGCCCCTCGCGGGTTATCAAGCCGCGCTGCTCAAGGGAAACCAGATAGTTGCGATGGCCGGTTTCGCTTTTGCGCTGAAACAGCGGCAACAGCCGGGGCAAGATACCGGGGGCCAGCATCACCAGGCGTGCCGTCCAGGATTCGCTCGGTCTTACGAACATCTCCAAGCGAGGTTTATCCAGCGCCTTGAGCACGGTTTGAGCGACGTCCTCGGGCATTTGCGGTGGGTCCAGGAACTGCATTTTGTTGCCGTCCTCAATCGCCTCGCGCATCAGCATCGGCGTTTCGGTAGCTGACGGGTTGACGATGGTGAATTTGACGCCGAGGCGCTTGCCATCCAGCCCCAGGCACAGCATCGCCCCGCGCAGGCCAAACTTGGTTGCCGAATAAATACAGGTTTCCGGCATTGGGAATAACCCACCCAGAGACACGATGGAAATCACCCGACCGTCCATGGCCTGTTGCAGCAACCCGAGAAATGCCTGTGTCAGCGCGATCGGCACCAACATGTTGAGCTGCACTTCGTGGGTAATGGATTGCATCGGCCGCACTTCAAACAGCGTGTTGCTCAGTATCCCGGCGTTATTGACCAGCAGGTCCAGGCGCCCAAGATCCTCGCGCACATGGTTGACCAATCCTTCCAGCGCCGTGGCGTCCGTCAGGTCGGCCTGGTAGGTCAGCGCCATCGGGCCGAGGGCCCTGCTCGCCTGGGCCAGGCGATCGGGGTCGATATCCACCAGCAGGCATTTGATACCCCGGCCGATCAGCGCGGCGGCAATCGCACGGCCCAATCCACCCGCGCCGCCGGTGATCAACGCGACCCAGCCCGTAAACATCCGATTATTCGCCATGGACGCTGGCCTCCTGCAACACCGGCGCTGGCTGGCGTGCCGCTATTGCCTGACGGGAGGACTGTTTCAGGGCGTCGTAGGTATGCTCGCCCAAGGCTGGCCAGTTCAAGTCGGTGCGCAGTTTTTCCAGGTACGCCAGGAAGGCGCGCGCGTCCAGATACACCGCATGGCGGTCCGACTTGACGAATTGAATACCGCCGCTCAGGTCAGGCTCATCGCGTTGGATCAGTTGGTCGAACTGCAAGGCCGTCGCCGAGCCTTCAAGCTGCGCACGGAAATACGCGGCCAAGGTCAACGCCTGGGTATCGAAGGTTTTGAACGCGCTGGAGTTCTGGTCCAGGTAGCCGATGGCGCAGAGGTTGCGGTGGGTGCGGCTGAACATCGACAGGTACATCAGCGGGCGTCCGTTCTTCCACTCGAAAAACTGCGTCGCGCAATCGGCCCCCCACTGGTAGCCCGTCGCGCACAGCACCAGGTCGACCTGCTCGCGGGTGCCATCCTCGAAGACCACGCTGTCGCCTTCAAAGCGGTCAATGTTTTTGCGCACGGAAATATTACCGTGCTGCAAATGGTGCAGCAGTTGCGAATTGATGATCGGGTGGGTTTCGAACAACGCGTGGTCCGGCTTCGGCAGCCCCCAGCGCGTCAAGTCGCCGACCAATAAGCGCAACAACCCTTTGAACACCGGCCGCGCCAACCACAACGGCAAATGCGGGCCTTCGTTGAACTTGTCGACCGGCATGCCGAACACATGCTTGGGAATGAAATAATAGCCGCGACGCATGCTGATAAAGGCCTGGTCGGCATGGATCGCCGCCTCGCAGGAAATATCCGCGCCGGAATTGCCGGCACCGACCACCAGCACGCGTTTGCCTTGGAACTCACGCCCGGATTTAAACGTGTTGGAGTGACGGATTTCGCCGTTGAACTCACCCCGGAATGACGGCAGGTTCGGTTTCCAGTTCGTACCGGTGGCCAAGATCACCCAGCGGTAGCGCTTTACAACACCGTCGGAGAGCGTAACCACCCAGCGGTTTTCAGGGTCTTTTTCGATCAGGCTGACCGAGGTGTTGAATTGAATCGCCTCGCGCAAGCCAAAAGCGTCGGCGAAACTCCTGAGGTAATGGGCTATTTGACGGTGCGAGGGGTAGTCCGGGTAATCGCGTGGCATGGGAAAACCGACGAAGCCGGATAGGTCACGGGAAGAGATGAAGTGCGCCGACTCGTACATCGGTGTACCGCTGTTATTGATGTCCCAGATGCCACCCACCTGCGCGTGCCGCTCGAACTGATCGTAGGGGATCTTTTGCGCTTTCAGGGCGCGCGCCGCACTTAGACCACCCGCCCCCGAACCGATGATACAAACACTGTCGCCCTGATCAATCACAGCGGCATTCCCGAGCGCACTCATGGCTAATTCCTTCCTTTATTGTTAGATAGGCTTTGAACCTGGAATGTAAAGCACGCATCATCCAGGCACGGGGCTTTGGCGGTCAGGAAGGGTTCTTTGCCGGACAGGTTTGTGCCTCCGATACACCTATGTTCATAAGCCACGAGTCTTGACCTATGTTCGAGTCTGCCGGTGACACCCACGACTGGACCCAGCACCCACAGCACAATGAAGCCGTGGTGGTGCCCAACGTCGCGCGAGCCTTGCTCAGCCTGGTCAGTGAAAGCGGGTTGTCCACCGAGCGCCTCTGCCGAGGACTGGGCTTCGGGTATGAGGAGCTTCTGGACCTGGACATGCGTCTGTCTTACCGCCAGACCCGCACGTTGATCACCCGCGCGCAGCGAGCCATGGGCGATCCCGCGCTGGGGATATCGACGGGGATACGGCAGACGCCAGTGTCATGGGGCTTTGCAGGGCTGGCGATGCTGACCTGCAAAACTCTCGGCGAAGCGATGAGCTACGGGCTTGAGCATCAGGGTGACACCGGGGCCTTGATGGAGCACCAGGCCAGCAGGCAGAAAGAGGTGTTGATCATCGAAGTCAAACCCAAAGTGTTTGATCTGGACATCGAGCCGTTTCTGGTGGAAGAGGCGTTTTCCAGCGCCGTGGCCGTTGTACGGCGGCTGGTGGGTTCGAGCTTCACGCCACTGCGCATCGAACTGGCCTACTCACGCCCGTCCTATGCGGACACTTACAGCCGGGTGTTTCGCTGCCCCATCACGTTCAAGGCCGGCAAAAACCGCTTGATCAGCGAGGCTCACTGGCTGACCACGCGCCTGCCCGATTATGACGACATCACCTGTGCGCCTCTGCGCGCCAAACTCGACCAGTTGCTCAACCGTGGCGTGAGTTTCGATGCGTTGATCGAAACGCTTCGCAGCCATATTCGCACCCACCTGGACGATCCGCAGGCGTTGCAGGCGTTTGCCAGACAGATGAACATGAGTGAACGCACCCTGCGTCGCCGTCTGACAGACTCCGGGGTTTCCTATAGCCAACTGCTTGACCAGATCCGCCACGAGCGCGCCCGCGACTTGCTGAGCAATACCGCCATGACCTTGGCACAAGTTGCCCACACCCTCGGCTACAGCGACGCCCGCGTACTGCGGCGGGCGTTCAAGCGGTGGACCGGCACATTGCCCAGCGAGCAGCGCCGGCGTTGAGGATCAACCCGGTTTATTCAGCGACACGTGCGCCTCACACTGCACCCCCGCCACCTGCTCGCCCGGCAGTTCCTTGCGCAACACCCACAGGGTGAGCGACTTGGGCAGCACCCTTGCCAAGCGGATCACCCACCTCATCGGCCAGGGAAACAAGTAGTCCCAGCGCTGGCTGCGCATGGCATAGAGCATATGGTCGACGGCTGCCGCTTCGGAGATTTCCAGCGGCGCCGGCATGCCATCGTTCGCCGTTTGCGCGGTGGCGACAAACCCTGGGTAGAGCGATAGAAAGCGAATGCCACGGCCGCCGAACTCGATACGGCAGGTATCGATCAGCAAGCGCAGTGCGCCCTTGGCCGCGCTGTAGGGCCCCTGCAAGGTCACACCCAGGAAACCCGCGAGGGAGTTGGTGTGCACCACGAACCCATGGCCCTGGCGACTCATCTGTTCCAGGGCCGGGAACAGGTAGTTGACCACCACATCGTAGTTCGAGCGCATGTACGCGGTGACGTCGGCGGCTTTCATCTCGCGCATATCCAGCGCAGGCGCGCCGCCGGCGTTGAGCACGATCACATCCAGCCGGCCATAGTGTTCGACGACTTCATCCACGAGGCCGGCGGCTGCCTGTACATCCAGGGCATCCACCGCCGAGACCCGACATTGCCCGCCCTGAAGCGTGATTTCCAGCTGCAGGTCGTTCAGCAGCTCCTTGCGCCGGGCCGTGGCCACCACACAGGCGCCCTCCTGCGCCAGACGCACCGCCAGCCCACGACCCATGCCGGAGGATGCGCCCACTACCAACACCACTTTGCCCGCGAAACTGACGCGCTTGCTTGCCGGGCATCGGCGAAGCAAACCGACCAGGGTCAGGGCAATCAGCGAGAACACCGCGCTGACCAGCAACACGTACTGGGCGTTCTCCCCCACCACCCACTGCGACGCCATCAAGGGCCCGAAGGCGCACCCCAGCAGTTGCATGCCCGGCACCAGCGCCGCGACTCGTCCCGAAGGATCAAGCTGCAGTGCGATACGGACCTGGAACGGCGTCAGCATCAGCCAGACCAGGCCAAACGCGCCGCACAACGCGAGGAATAGCCGAACGCCCATATCGGCGGAAAAATACATGCCCAGGGCGATGCCGCCCAACAACACCGCGGCGACGGCCAACAATCCGGAGTCCGAGACACGGCGTACCAGAACAATCCCCAGGCACCCGCCCAGGACTTGCATCAGCAGCGTGCCGGAGACGAGCAGCTGTGCGTTTTGTGCATCCAGTCCCACGTATTTGCTTAGCGGCTCCAGGTAAGCCCACAGCCCGCCGATGGCGCTGAGCTGCATGAAGGCCAGCCCCAGCAGCAGCACATGGTTGAGGCCCCATGAAAAACCGGCATCCGCGGTGCACTGTGCTTGCTGACTGGCCAACCGGGTGGGCTGCCACCGCACCAACACCAGGGACGCCGCCGTCAGTGCCCCCAGAAACACGAAGCCAAAAGACGAGGTGCGCTGTAGGGGCAGTATCCAGTACGCCAGCACCGC
Organism: Pseudomonas lactucae; assembly: GCF_036688725.1. Lineage (NCBI taxonomy): Bacteria > Pseudomonadati > Pseudomonadota > Gammaproteobacteria > Pseudomonadales > Pseudomonadaceae > Pseudomonas > Pseudomonas lactucae. The sequence goes on from NZ_JAQQPT010000015.1 coordinate 143,704, forward strand.
CGCCACCAACGCCTGACCGAGGGTTTGCACCACCATGAACACACCGGCCACGCGATCAGGCGCCGGCCCCTGAATGATCAGGTTCACGGTGCCCCATAACAGCAGGCCTTCGGCCAACCCGGCCAACGACCGCGTCAATGCCAGCGCGCCATCCCCGCTGGTATTGGCCGTGACCAGGTCCATGCCCGATGCCGCCAGAATGGCGACGATCGTGATCACGCGCAGGCTGAACACCGAACGCAATAAATCGCCCAGGACCACCCCCAACCCCAACGAGAGGATTTCGCCCATCGCGACCAGACCGACGCCCTCGAGTGACAGGCGGTTTTGCTCCAGCAATTCCCCCAGCAGCAAGGGTTGCAGCCCCACCATCAGCACAGCGATCGAGCCCAGCGCCAAGGCGGCGCTCAGGTGTTTACGGGAAACAGCGGACGACATGTGCATGGCGTTACACCTCTTGAAGGGTCTTTTAGTAACCACGGTTTTCCGGCGGAATTTGGCCTCGGGCAAAACACTGCGTCGCGCGTTTTTCATCTTTCATCAAGCGGCTGTTGGCCACCCGCACCACCCACCAGGGCAACAGCGTCATCCTGACCCCGGACGCCTTGGCAAGGGTGAAGGCCTTGGCGCACTTTTCAAACAGCTGCGCATTCATCGCCATTCGCGCACCGGTGGTGCCCAGGACCGCGGGCACGCCCTTGATCAACAGTGCGTTGCCGCCGCGCTGCAAGCCCGTGGCAATGTCCTGGATCGAAGCCACCGGCACGCCCATATGACCAATATGCCGCGCCTGCTCATCGAACAGAATAGGCATGACCCCGCCAAAGTCCGCGAGGCTGTTGGCGAAGTCGCCCCCACCCAGCAAAATGGCGCCGACGTCCGAGCGGGCATGGTAGATCACACGGTGGGTCTGGCTGTCTCCCATGGCATGCACCGGCCAGTCGATGCGGGTGGGGACCAGGTCAGTCAACTGCCCCCACCACATGCTTTCCTCGCCCGGAATACGCAAGGAGACGCTGCCCCCCGCCGACACCAGGCCGATGAGTCGTTCGCGCAGTTCCAGCCATTGTTGTCGCAGTACGTCCTGCATCGTGCTCACCTCACACCAGTTGGAAAACGGCGTCGAATCGCTCGAGCGCATCGTCGATGACGTCATCGGTATCGGCCAGGCTGGTGTAGATCCGGCTGCCGGCCAGGGTGATCAAGCCGTGCGCGGTATACGCGGCGCCCATCTCTTCCATCATGTGCTTGCGTGACTTGGCTTCGTTACGCGCGCGCAGCAGCTTGAGCGGGTTGCTGGTGTCGAGCAGCAGCACGCCGGAGGTCTGCAAATGCACGATCGAGCCCATGTTATAGGCCACATATGGCAAGCCACGGCGATTGATGATTTCTTCCAGCCCTTTGCGCATGCGGTCGCCGGCACGCCCCGCCAGCGCCGGTGCATTCAGTTTGCGCGCCTCGAGCAGCGCGTAGTAACCCGCCACGCAGGACAACGGGTTGGCTGACAGCGTACCGCCGACAAACGCCCGCCGCGCCGAAGTGCCGATGCCACCGGCGAGCAACTGCATGACATCCCTGCGCCCGCCGATCGCACCCGCCATGGGGTAGCCCCCGGTCAGGCATTTGCCCAGCACGGTGATGTCCGGCATCACATTGAAATACGCTTGTGCACCGCCCAGGCCGGCACGGAAACCGGTGACCACTTCGTCGAAAATCAGCAGCGTATCGAACTCGTCGCACAGCTTGCGCAGCTGGCGGTTGAAATCCGGGTGCACCGGACGCGTGCCGCTTTCCGGGCCGAAAGGCTCCACCATGATCGCCGCCGTGCCGCCGCGCAGGCGATTGATCTGCAAGCGCCGACGCAACGCGTCCAGGTTATTCGGCGGGCTCTCCTGGGTGTGAGCCGTGGCGCCACGCGGAATGCCGACGGCCTCCATGCGACCGGTGCCCGGCAAGCGCATGCCGTAGACCAACTGGTCACTCCAGCCGTGATAAGCCCCGCCGATCTTGATCACCCATTTCTTGCGGGTATAGGCACGTGCCAGGCGCACCGCCGCCATGACCGCCTCGGTACCCGAGCCCAGCAGGCGCACCATGTCGACGCCGGGCATCACTTCACAGACCAACTGCGCCAGCTTCACCTCGTATTCATGCAGCAGGCCGGTGACCGGACCGCAGTCGTCGAGGATGCGGTTGACCTGTTCACGAATCGCCGGATGGTTGGAGCCCAGCAAGGTCGGCCCGCCAGCCTGGAGAAAATCGATATAACGGTTGCCGTCCACATCGGTCAGGTGCGCGCCGTTGGCCTGGGCGATGGCCAGCGGGAATGGGTGGTTGAACGCCAGGTTGTGCTGCACGCCACCGGGTATGAATTTTTTCGCCTCCTCGGAAAGTCGCCGCGATCCCTGGCAACGCTCGTCGAAGTAACCCATGACCTTGTTCAGCGCGTCGCGCTTCAAGGGTCGAATCGGTTGTTTGACCAGCGCATCGAAACGCCGATACAGCGAATCGACATCCGGCCATTGGGATACGGCTGAGTCTGTCAGCGCAGGCAATGTGATGGGATCAAGAGGCTTGTTCATGATGGGGTCTCGGAAGAAAAGTGAGCGTCGGCTGCGCTGGACCGCGCCAGCGCATCGACCAGGCGTGCCACGGCGGCGGGTGACTGTGATTGGGTGCGGGACTGTTCGTTGATGTGTCGCAGCAGGTAGTCACGGCAGAACGTTTCCAGATCCTCGAGGCGCGCCAGGGTCGTCTCGATATCCGGGCCACAGCACAGCACACCGTGGTTGCGCATCAGGTACGCGTTGTAGTCCCAGCGAATGGTGCGGCCGAACTTGCCGGCCAACCAGTTGGAGCCGGAAGGCGCGTACCCCACCATGGGAATATGTTTGCCCAGGGAGGCCCACAGCTTGGGGTCCGGGACATCCAGCGGTTCACCGAGCAAGGTGCAGGCGCTGGCGACGGGTTGATGGGTATGGATGCTGCACTGCACATCCGGGCGGGCGCGCAGGATCTTTGCATGCAAGCCGCTTTCGACCGTAGGCGCGCGGTCGCCGGAGAGTTGCGCCAAATCCTTGAGGCGCAGCACACAGACGTCCTCGGGGCGCATGGTGAAATAGTCGGTGGCCGACGGCGTGACCGCAATGTGCTGCGCATCGATGCGCAACGCGAGGTTGCCGCCCGTTGCCGCAAAAAAGCCGCGGTGGCACAGGTGCTGTGATAGCTCAACGATTTGTCGTTGGACATGACTCATGAGGCAGTCTCCTGCATAGGGTTCAGGCGCCGATAAAGCGGTGCGAGGCGTTTACGCACTTCCTGGAACGTGGCGAATTGATCGTCATACAGCGCACGACTGGCGCGGGACGGTTCAAACAGACGATGCGGGCGTTTGAGGCTCGACAAATCGTCAAACTGCAGCTTGCCCAGCGCCACCGCGGCAATGAACGCGGCGCCACGGGCGTTGGTCTGGATCGCGTTCTGCGGTTGCTGGATCACGCGCCCGCAGACGTCGGCCATGATCTGGCACCACACGTCCGATTGAGCGCCGCCACCGGTGGCCACGATCAAGTCGCTGGGCCGGCCGAGAAAGCGCGAGAACGGCTCGAACATCCAGCGCGTATTGAGCGCGACCCCTTCCATGAACGCGCGAATGATGTCCTCGCGTGAGTGCTCCAGCTTCAGGTTGAACAAACCGGCACGCAGGCTGGGATCACTGATCGGCGAGCGTTCGCCGCACAGCCAGGGGGTGTAGATCAACCCCCTGGACCCCGGCGGCACCCGTGCGGCGATGCGGTCGAGCAAGGCGTAGACGTCCGGCTGCTGTTCATCGCTGAGCAATTCATCCGGGTGGTACAACACTTTGTCGCGCAGGAACGAAAGGTTCGCGCCGGCCGCCGACTGCATCGCCATCGCCAGGTAGCGGCCGTTGACGGCACTGGGCACCGCCGCAATGTGATGACGCACACTGGTTTTCTTGAACGGAACGTGCGCGCCCACCCACGATGAAGTACCCAGGTAAAGGTGCGGGGCAAAATCGCTGACAGAGGCGCCGACCGCCACCGCCGAGGTGTCCACGGCGCCCGCCACCACCTGTGTGCCGCGCGCCAGCCCGAGGATGTCGGCAAGCTCCGGGCGCAGCGTGCCGATCACATCCGTGGAGCTGACAAGATCGGGCAATTTGCCGACCTCGATCCCCAGCGCCTTGACCAGGCCGTCGTCGTAGCGGATGCGGTGAGGGTCGCGGTTATCGGTGATCCAGGCGGTCAGCATCGAGTCGTTGGTGGCGCAATAGCGACCCGACAGGCGCAGGTTCATGTAGTCGAGTACGTTGAGGAACTTGTGGGTGCGCTCGTAACGCTGCGGCTCATGATCGAGGATATAGGCCATGTGCCCGGCCGAATCCATGCCGGACAAAGAAGCCACGCCACCGGTCAGGCGCAGTGACCGCCAGAGTTTGAGCGGCCCGTACCCGGCCAGGCTGAACCGCCCTCCGCCCATGCGTTTTTTAACCGCACCGGCGCCGCGTTTATCCAGCCACAACATCGCGCGCCCAATCGCCACGCCGTCCCGATCCACGCACACCGTGCCTTCGCTCTGTGTCGAACAACACACCGCGACCACCTGGCGACGCCTGACGGGGTCGGCACTCAACAGTTCGTTGGCGCCGCGCAGGAAGGCATCCCACCAGTCCTGCGGCTCCTGCTCGACACTCAACCCGCTCACATGCAGCGGCACGCTGTGAAACGCCCATGCCCGGATATCGCCTTCCAGTGAGACCAGGGCGCACTTGCAACCGGAGGTGCCGAGGTCCACCGCGAGGACGAGTTGCTCCAGACCGGTGGCCGCCTGAGGCGTCCGGGATAAGAAAAGCGAAGTCATAAAGGTCTACTCAGAAAGTACGCGAAATCGATGCAACCCAACGGTTTTCATCCGTGGCGCGCACATGCCCGTCGTCCTCGGCCATATACAACTCGCGCGCGCGCGTCTTGGCGGTGACAAAGTCCAGCCCCCAATCGAAGCCCCACAAGTGATGGATCAGGCCGATGTCGTAGTCCGCCGCGTTCGCTTCGGAGAAATTGACGATTTGCTGATAGCCCGCATGCAGCTTGAGCGTAGTGTTCATGCCGAGTGCGTATTTGTAGTCCAGGTCATAGAGCATGCTGCCACGGGAATTGCGATCGCCCTTGGCGTAGCATTCAAGGCCCTTGGTGGGGTCATCGCGAAACTGTAGCTGGGCACCACAAACGCCACCGGTGTTGGCGCCGCGATAGGTCTTGGACAGGACCCTGGCGATTCGACCTTCCAACGCGCCGTAGCCGATTTCCAACACGGCGAATTGGCTGTTGTAGTTGGTCGTGCGTTCATTGGTGGGAGTGAAGGTGTCGAAGTCGAATTTGTTCGGCGCCTTGAACTGCGCCCCCGGGAACATCTCCGCCGCCAGACCCACGCCGTAGTGCCACGCATCCGGGTCGCCAAAGCGATAACCGCCGGCGAGCAGGACGCCCAGCCCATCACCTTCAAGAAACTGCTTTTTGCTGACGGTGGTGAACTCGGCAAGCGCGACCAGGCCACTTTCATGGGCAACCTGAACGGTGACGCGGGCGCCGGGATGATTCAAGGAATCCGAAACGCCTCGAGTGCGGACGTCGGATACCGCCTTGGCCGTAACATCGATGGCATAGCTGGCCATTTCGTCGGCGAAGGCCAGGGATGGGCTGACAATGGGCCACAGCAAGGCGGCCATCAGATAATGGTGTGTTGTTGCGCGCATGAGGCTCTCCTACAAGAAAGGTCGGATTTACAAAGTGCAAACCGGTGCAGGAGGCAGTGAGGCAATGCGTTCGAATTGCTCTGTCTTGCCGAGAATCTCGGTGCCGACAAAAGCCCGGACATTGAGGATTCCCTCTTTGACCCGAACGACGCCTTTGTATTTTTTATGATCACGGGGGTCGAACACCCAGCCATCGCGCCACGCTTGCTGGTCAAAACGCTCCAGCTGCATGATCTGTACGCCGCAATCGTTGGTGGTGGAGGCCACGTCCTTGACCCAGACCACCTTTCCACACAGCGCGCCAGGCTTGTCGGCGCAATCGTCTACCTTGACCACAGCGTCCTTTTCCGAGGTGAGCCACAGGCCCTTGGCCTCCTGTGGGCCCGCTGCCGCATAACCGCTGGTAGAGCACACCAGTGCCAGAGAAAGGAAAAGCCATTGCCGAGCGTTCATAGTAGTCACCTGTATTTTTTGTTTTAAGAGACCGTCACACTAACGACGCATCGGTTATGATAGTCATCGCTACACGATAGTTATAACTACCATTATCGAGCTCAGCAACATTTTTTTTCATTTTGATAAGCTGACTCTTCACCCTTTTTTTGCCAGGTACCTATGGTCAAGCCCAACACTGCCAGCGCCCGCGCCGCGACCGCCGGGAAAACCCAGGAACACAAGAAGCCGCCTGCACAGCAGCGCAGCACCGAGACCTACGAACGGATCCTGGTCGCCACCGCGCAGACCCTCTGCGACGTCGGCATCGAACGCCTGTCCACCAACCTGGTTTGCGAATGTGCTGGGCTGACACCGCCGGCGCTGTACCGCTACTTTCCAAACAAATACGCACTGCTGAGCGTGCTGGGTGAACGCCTGTTGGAGAAACAGAACGGCCTGATCGACAACTGGATCACGCCGCAGCTGTTGTCCGGACCGCCCGAAGCCCTGGAGTCGGCGCTCGCCGAGCTGATCCTGGACACCTACCGGGTCACCCAGGCGACGCTGGGCGGCATGTGGATTCTCAAGGGCCTGCGCGCCGTGCCGGCACTGGAACACGTGCGGCTCGACTCCCACCGCAAGGTGTCCGCCGCACAGGCGCAGATCCTCGCCGCGATATTTCCACAGGCCGATCCTCAACAGCTGGCCACCGCTGCGCGTGTCGCGGTGGAGATGATTCACGCCACGATCGAACTGCTGTTCGATGAGTCCATGGACCCCAAAAGCGTGTGTGCGATGGTCGCGTCGATGATTGTCAGCCATCTGGATCGGTTGGCGCCTGCCCCAAGCGCATGAGGTGAGCGCGAACATGGCCGGCGCGAACCCGTTGGCCGGCCGGATCGCACCTTCGTTGGCATCTGGGCACGCTTTACCCTCCCAGCGGCGAGACCACGCGTCATTTCATTTACCGCTGAACTCATTAGGTCCTTCATGCGCCGTGTCGAAACTGCCCCGCTGCTTCCCGCTCGCGATTACGCCTATTACCACCAGGTGCTGGACGGGGTGCGGTTACCCGCCGCGTTCGTCGACCTGGATGCGCTGACCGCCAACCTCCAGCAGTTGGGCAAACGTGCCGGGCGCCTGCCCGTGCGGCTGGTGACCAAATCCATACGCTCGGTGGAGATGATGCGGATGATCATGAGCGCAGCGCCCTTCGTGCAGGGCCTGCTGTGTTACTCCGCCGCCGAAGCCGCCTGGCTGGACTGCTTGCCCAGCAACGTAATCGGCGTCTTGACCTTTTCCGGCCTGAGCAGACGCTCGGCATTTTTCTCCAGCCAGTCGAGCCAATCGAGGGTGCCTAGAACCTCTGCGATCAATGCATCCGTTCTGCATTTGCCCACCTCCTGCATCACCCGCTCGATGATCATGGAGCGATCAGCCAAGATCGTTTGCTTAAGCTTGGCCAGCTCCGCCAGGCGCGCCCGGGTCGACATCTGCGAATGAGCGCCGAACGCCTGACGGGCCTTCGCAAAGGCGATCCGGGAGATCTCGACCTCGCCGGGCGGCATGTGGTCGTGCGGCTGAGTGTTCAGCTCATGGGGGGTGTGCATGCAGGTTCCTCGGGATCATCGGCCAGCCGTCAAAGTAACGGGCTGCGGGATCGTAAGGCAGGGTTGAGACGGACGAAAACCGGTCAAAAACGGCTAGCTGACAGCGCCTGGCTGAACCTCAGCTGAAGGCAATGGCTATCGGGCTAAAACCGTTTGATAAATACCCGCGCCTGTTCAGATCATGGCGGGCCTGTTTCACAAGGCTTGGCCGCCAGTATTGAACCACTCAGGAATATGCCGTTGACATTCCCGACGCCCCAGTGTCTTTCAGCCCTCGTGTTAGCTGCCGCTGCGCTGTTAGCGCAACCCTCTCTGGCGGCAAGTCATGCAGAGGGTTTTGCCAAAGACGTGACCGGCGGCGGCCAAATTGCGGCCATGCGGCCCACCACACCGGCCGAACTGAAAAAGGCGCTGTGTGCAAGCTTCGACACACGCGGCAACTGCACCGATGACACCCCGCGTGTCATCGCTCTGGACCATACATTTGATTTTCGCGGTTCGGTTGTGTCCGACGGCAGCGCCCAAGTCACAGAGGCCGGTTGCATGGCCAACGCCTGCCCCCAGGGCGGCGGGCAATGGGCAATCGACGGTGCCAACCATTTCTGCCAGTCGAAACCGCCTGCCACGGTGACGTATGACAAGGCCGGGTTGCAGCGCCTGAAGATCGGTTCGAACAAGACCCTGCTGGGTGTGGGCGCCCATGCCGGTATCCAGGGCATGGGGTTGTTCATCGGCGGCGGCGCGCACAATGTCATCGTGCGCAACCTGGTTCTGTCGGACATCAATCCCCGCGTGGTCTGGGGCGGCGACGCACTCACGCTGGACGATGCCGATGGCGTGTGGATCGATCACAACACCTTTGCGCGTGTCGGTCGCCAGATGATCGTGACCGGCTGGGGCAGCGCGACCCATGTGACGATCTCCAACAACGAATTCGACGGCCGCACGCCCTACTCCGCGACCTGCGATGGTCATCATTACTGGGTATGGTTGTTTCTGGGCCATCACGACACCCTGACCCTGCTCAACAACTATGTGCATGACACCTCGGGACGCGCCCCTCATTCCGGCGGCATGGGCAATGCCGAAGTGCGCGCGCAACTGGTCAATAATCTGTTTGTTCATCTGACATACCAGGGCGCGGTCATGTCGCGTACCGCCAGCTCCTATCTACTGGTGGAAGGCAATGACTTCGAAGACGTGTCCCACCCGCTGTTCAACGATACCCAGCAACCGGGCAGCGCGTATGCCCTCTTCACGCCCATCCCACCGTCGCCCGACGATGCCTGCCAGGCTGCGCTGGGCAGGCCCTGTGTTGCCAACCGGCAACGCCTGAGTGGCGATGATTATCGTCCCCGGGATGCTTCTGTGCTGGAGGCGTTCAAGGCCTACCGTCAATACCTTGTTGCACCGCAGCCAGCCGACGTTGCGCGAATTGGCGTGCAGCGCGATGCCGGTGCGGGCCACCTCACCCCTGGAAACCACTGATGCGACGTCTCTTGCTGCTGATGCTCTGCTCACTGGCGACGCCTGCCTTCGCCGGTTTCGGCTTCACGCGCACCGACTCGCGCATCGTCGTCGACACCGATGCACAGTTGCTGTTCAGCGTGGACACCCGCAATGGCGATCTGGTGTCCCTGCGTTATCGCGGCAGTGAATTGCAGACCACCGAACCCAAGGCCTCGCAGCTTGCATCCGGGCTGGGTAGCGCGCAGGTAGAGGCACACACAGTGGGTGATGTGATCGTCATCAGCGTGCGGACCGGTGATTTGATCCACTACTACTTGGCAAAAAAAGGTCGCGCAGCCATTTACATGGCGACCTACGCGCCCACCTTGCTGCCCGTGGGCGAGCTGCGCTTCGTGGCGCGGCTCAACGTCGGCAAGCTGCCCAAGGCTGTGCATGGCACCGATTCCAATGTCGGCACGGCACTCGAAGGCAAGGACGTGTTCTTGCTACCGGATGGCCGCACCAGTTCCAAGTTCTATTCGGCGCAACCGATGATCGACGACCCATTGCACGGTGTGAAAGGCCCGGGTGTCGCGGTGTATATGCTGATGGGCAACCGCGAGCTCAGCTCGGGCGGTGCGTTTTTCAAGGATATTGCCACCCAGAAAACCCCGATCACCCACGAGCTGTACAACTACATGTATTCCAACCACACCCAGACCGAGCCCTTTCGCGGCGGCCTGCACGGGGTCTACGGGCTATTGTTTACCGACGGTGATGGGCCTGATGCACGCTTGAGCGACCTGGGTTTTGTCGACAATCAACTGGGCCTTGCGGGCTTCGTGGACAGCGCCGGGCGCGGCACCCTGGCCGGTCATGTATCCGGTGTCGACGGTGGGTTGCCGGCGGTGGTGGGTTTGAGTAATGCCAACGCCGAGTATTGGGCACGCGCCGACGGCAGCGGGCGGTACGTCGTGACCGGGGTCAGACCTGGACACTACCGGGTCACGCTGTACCAGAATGAGCTGGAAGTCGCGCAAACCACCGCCGCAGTGAGCGCCGGCGGCACCACGCAAACCAGCCTGCAGGCGCAACCGCTGGCCGGCCAGGTGAAATGGCAAATCGGTATGCCAGATGGCACGCCGGCGGGTTTTCGCAACGCCCACCTGCTGGCATCCGCCCACCCCAGCGATTCACGCATGGCGCCATGGGCCCCGGTCACCTACACCGTTGGCAGCAGCCCTGTCGACGCCTTTCCCGCCGCGCAATGGCGCGACGTCAACAGCCCGACCCGCATCCAATTCGTGTTGGCCGCCAACGAGGTGACGGCTTACCGGTTGCGCCTGTTTATTTCACTGGCCCAAGCCGGAGGGCGCCCGGCGGTGAGTGTCAATCAGCACTGGGAGGCGCCCGTGCCAGCGGCCTCGAATCAACCTGACAGCCGTGGGATTACCCGAGGTACTTATCGCGGTAACAACAGCGTGTTCGAGATCAATGTGCCGGCCACGGCGCTGCATGCGGGTGTCAACACACTGGAGATCGGCGTGGCGTCGGGTAAAACGGGCACGGGCTTTCTGAGCCCTGGTTTTGTGTTTGATTGCGTGCAGTGGGTGCGCCCCTGAACAGCGGAGTCGCCACGCTTACTTACCCAGGTTTTGATTCATTAAATTATCTAAAACAGGGCGTTGATTGGCGGCCTGCCATTCATGCAAATGCGCGCAACCCTCAGCATTGACTTCAGCGAGGTTGCTGCGAGGGTCGCACAGCGTCAGCCATTTTTGCCGCAGGGATGGGTACTTTATAAAGTCTTCCCGCGCCGGCGGTTGGCCGCCGGATATTCGCAGCACGGACAACACCAGCAGCACGGACGCGCCAAGGCCTATAGAGCACTTTTTATAATTCATATTCAGCTTTCCGTAGAGTGGGAGCGCTCAGCGAACAGCGCTGAACACTCGGGATACGGCGCGACTATAGGAACTAAATGGATCGATAAAAAGATCCACTTTCCGGGCATTTCATAGAGCCATTAATTCGCGTTGGATGCCCTGATAAAAACGCGGATCGGTATCTTCTACGCCTCGAAACTACTGCGGCGCCCTTATAAATCCTGATCCACCACGTCCCGCATCCTGTCCCCCACCGACTGCCTCAACCAGGCCGCGTGCAGCGCCATGTCCGCCACCGTCAGGTGCACCCAGAACCTGACGCTTCGTACCTTGCCATCAACCCGGGCGTAGCACACGTCAATGTGACTGATGCTGGAAAAAGCGGTCGGTTGGAAGGGCCTGATCGAGTGGATGGCGCTGTAAGGCACCTGCTCCTGCGTGGGGGCTCGGGCGGGACGGCTCTGGGTGAACGTCAGGCACTGTTCGTTTTCGTCAAAGCAGAACCCATGCCCTTGCGCTTCTCGGGTGAGCCAGTAAAGCATGCAAAAGGACGCTGACGCGCTGATCACCGCGAGGATAAAAAACAACCGGTCTTCGCCCGGGGGTGCGCGCGTCCCTGGCGGCTGGGTGGCCATGAGCGTGAGCCAGTAAGCTGGCAACGCCAGCAATAACGCCGCGACGTAGAGCTGACTGCCCAGGTTGCCGGTGCGCAGCACCGTGTCCGGGCTGTCCCAGACGGGAGGATGCGGTGGCGGTTCACGGTTCATGTGCGAGCTCTTTGGTTTGGCAACCCGGTCATTGTTAACCGGATGCGCGAACACGGCCAATTTAAAAACAGCCAGGACCTACCCCGCCCCTCAACATAATAAAATTGGATAATTTTAACGATTAATAACATTACAATATCTGATAATTAGCTTATTCCAAAAAAATACTTTCCCAGCGGTTTTTTATAGGAATATCTTCATTCCACAGACCGACCCCACGCCTGGCGGAGGACGTATCAGCCGACGCCATACGAGGGCACCCCATTGAACACCTTCAAATTGATGAGCCGTCTATTGGCCCCGTGCGCACTGGTCTTAGGCCTGGCCGCGTGCTCGCCTTCGGCTCAAGACAGCCAGGGCGGCAAGACCCTGAACATCGCCTTCTTTGGCGATAACACCACCCTGGTCAGCGTCGATCCGTTCCAGGTGTATTGGCTCGAACATCGCGTGCTGCTGCGCAATGTCGCCGAATCCCTCACCGACCAGGACCCGCAAACCGGCAAGATCATCCCCTGGCTGGCGAACAGTTGGGAAGTCAGCGATGACGCACTCACCTTCACCTTCCACCTGCGCGACAACGTCACCTTCAGCAATGGCGAGCGCTTTAATGCCCTGGCGGTGAAAACCGCGTTCGACAGCAACAAAGCCCTGGCTACCGAGTTGCCCGCCACCTTCGGCGCCACCTACCTGGCGGGGTTCGATCATGCCGAAGTGGTGGACGACCTGACCGTCAAGCTGGTGCTGGCCAAGCCCAACGCCGGTTTCCTGCAAGCGACGTCCACCACCAATCTGGCGATCCTTGCGCCAGCTTCCTATGCGCTCAGCGCCAAGGAGCGCTCCCTTGGCAAGATCATCGGCACCGGGCCGTTCGTGCTGGCCAGTTACACGCCGGAAGTCGGCGCACACCTGACCAAACGCAAAGGCTACGCCTGGGCTTCGGCCAACATGAAAAACCAGGGCGAAGCGCACCTGGACGCCGTCGACATCAGCTATATCCCCGAAGAGAGCGTGCGCAACGGCCTGTTCCTGCAAGGCAAAGCGGACATCCTGTGGCCGCGCAACCCGTTCTCCGAGGTCGACCTGAAACTGTTCCAGTCCAAGGGCGCGACCATCCAGAGCCGCTCATTGCCGGGGCCTGCGCTGAACCTCTATCCCAACACCCGTGGCGAGCGCGCACTGGCCGACAAGCCCGTACGCCTGGCGCTGCAAAAGTCCATCGACCGCAAGAGCTACGCCAGCACCGTGTACAACGCCGAGTTCCCGGTGGTCAATGGCATCTATGACGTCACCACCCCCTACTTCAAAGGCCAGGGCGACAAGCTCGCGTATGACCCCGCTGGTGCCGAGCGCCTGCTGGAACAGGCCGGCTGGGTCAAGGGCGCGGACGGCTACCGCAGCAAAAACGGCAAGCGCCTGAGCCTGAGCTACAACATCACCCCGGCCGAAACCGCCGGTGATGTGCTGATCCAGGACCAACTGCGCAAAGTCGGCATCGACTTGAAACTCAACGTGGTCACCCGCGCCGAATGGGTCGCCAATAACAGCGCCGGCAACTATGACCTGACCAGCACCTACATGACCCGTGCCGATCCGATCATTCTGCAAACCATCCTCGACCCGCGCAGCGCCAACAGTGCGACCCTGGCCACCAACCTTTACGAACCGGCGGTGCTGGATAAAGCCAAGGGGCTGTTCGATGCGGGCATCACCGCCACTCAAGGTCCGCAACGCGCCGCGGCCTACGGCAACCTGCAAGACCTGCTGGTGGATGAAGGTTCGGCGTTCCCGGTGTACGAGCGCGTGTGGCAGGCGGCGACGTCACCCAGGGTGAAGAACTTCCGCTGGACCGCCGAAGGCTTTGCACTGCTGGGTGATATCGAGGTCGGCACGCCATGAGCCGCTACCTGATCGGCCGCGTCGGCCAGGCGCTGCTGGTGCTGTGGGGCGCCTATAGCATCACCTACTTCATCCTCTATCTGCTGCCGGGCGACACGCTGTCGATCATGCTCAGCGCTTCGGGCATGGAGGCCGATGGGCTGTCGGTGGAAGACCTGGCCAAGGCGCGGGCTTATTACGGGCTGGATAAAGGCCTGTTCGAGCAATATATCGACTTGCTGTGGGGTGCGCTGAGGGGCGATTTCGGCCAATCCCTCTCGCTTAACCGCCCCGTGGCCGAGTTGCTCGCCGAGCGTCTGCCGCAGACGCTGTCCCTGGCCGGCCTGGCGATTGGGCTGTCGCTGCTGGGCGGGGTCGGCCTGGCTTACCTCACCGCGTATATCCGCTGGCAGCCATTGAAAAAAGCGCTGACGCGCGTGCCGTCGCTGGGTTTTTCGGTACCGGTGTTCTGGATGGGGCTGTTGTTGATCCAGGTGTTCGCCTTCGGCCTGGGCTGGTTTCCGGCCACCGGCAGCCGGGGTTTTGAAAGCCTGGTGCTGCCGGCGGTCACCCTGGCGATTCCGAGTGCGGCGGTGTACGCCCAAGTGCTGCAACGCAGTTTCCAGGGTGTGTGGAACGAGCCCTACATCGTGACGGCGTATGCCAAGGGCCTGAGCCGCGGTCAGGTGCAGGCGCGGCATGGCTTCAAGAACGCAGCGCTGCCGATCCTCACGCTGATCGGTTTGCAGGTCGGCAATACAGTGTCCGGCGCGGTGCTGGTGGAGACTATTTTCGCCCGCTCCGGCATCGGCCGACTGGCCCAGGAAGCGGTGCTGCGCCAGGACATTCCAGTGGTGCTGGCGATTGTCGCAGTATCGGCGGCGGCATTTGTGCTGGTGAACCTGCTGGTGGACCTGCTTTATCCCTGGCTCGACCCACGCATTTCACACACGCCAAAGGTGTCCTAGACCATGACCACGCTTAATCGAAACCTGGGGCTTTCGGCACCGCTCTGGCGGCGCCGCAGTTACCTGCAACGGGCAGCGGCAACCTTGCGGCCATTGCTGCTTCGGCCGGGGTTCAGCCTGGCCGTGCTGGTGGTGCTGTTCGCATTGGTGGCTGCGGCAGCGCCGCAGTTGCTCAGCGGCTTCGACCCCTACGCCACTTCGCCGCTGGACAAGCTGCGCGCGCCGAGCCTGACCCACTGGTTCGGCACCGACGAGCTGGGCCGCGACCTGTTTACCCGTGTGGTGTACGGCGCGAACCTGTCGGTGCTGGCCGCGTTTCTCGCGGTGGGCATCGCGCTGCTGGGCGGGCTGGGCTTGGGCGTCCTGTCTGGTTTTGCCGGCGGGCGTATCGACGCGGTGATCATGCGGTTTATCGATGTGCTGCTGGCCCTGCCCGGCCTGTTGCTGGCCCTGGCCATCGTCACCGCCATTGGTTTCGGCACGGTGCCGGTGGCTATTGCGGTCGGCATCGGCATCATCCCGGGGTTCGCCCGTACCACCCGTGCCGAGGTGTTGCGGGTCAAAACCCTGCCCTATGTGGAGGCGGCCCGCCTGGGCGGTGCCAGTTGGGGGCGAACATTGCTGCGGCACATTCTGCCCAATGCCTGGGGCCCGGTGGCGGTGTTGGCGACCCTGGATTTCGGCGCCGCGATTCTCGCCACCGCGGGCTTGAGCTTTCTCGGCTTCGGCGCCGCGCCACCGGCGGCGGAATGGGGCACCTTGATCGCCAACGGTCGGCACTTTCTGATCACCGCGCCGTGGGTGTCGTTGTTGCCCGGCCTGTTTCTGGTCGCGGTGGTGTTCAGCCTTAACCATATCGCCCGCACATTCGAGGAGGTTCAGCGATGAGCCCGCTTTTAGTCGATGTACGCCAGCTGAGTGTCGATTACCGCGCCGACGGCCAAGTCAACCAGGCCGTTCGCACGCTGTCATTCTCCATCGCCCAGGGCGAAACCGTGGCGATTGTCGGCGAGTCCGGCTCGGGCAAGTCGACCCTGGCCAACGCCATCCTCGGCCTGCTGCCGGGCAATGCGCAGATCAGCGCCGGGGCCCTGTGGGTGGACGGCAACGACCTGACCCACGCCAGCGAACGCCAGAAACGCGCCCTGCGCGGGCGTACCCTCGGGCTGGTGCCGCAAGACCCGACGGTGAGCCTCAACCCGACCCTGCGCATCGGCCAGCAAATCGCCGAAGCGCTGATATTGGCCAAGGGCAAGCGCTACCCCGGCGTGGATGCCGATATCGTTGAGCTGCTGCAACAGGTCGGCATCGACACGCCGGTGCTGCGCGCGCGCCAATACCCCCACGAGCTGTCCGGCGGCATGCGCCAGCGCGTGCTGATCGCCATCGCCCTGGCCGGCAACCCACGCCTGATCATCGCCGACGAGCCCACCAGCGCCCTCGACGTCACCGTGCAGCGCAAGATCCTCGATCACCTGCAACGCCTGGTCAGTGAACGCGGGATTGCGCTGCTGATCATCACCCACGACCTGGGCGTGGCCACTGACCGCGCCGACCGTATCCTGGTGATGCAGCACGGCGCCGTGGTCGAACAAGGCCCGCCCCGGCAGATCCTTGCCCGGCCCACTCACGACTACACCCGCGCGCTGATTGCCGCCGCGCCCGCTTTCGCCAAACGCCGCGAGCCGTTGATCAACCTTGACCTCGGGCGCGCGCCGATCCTGAGCTTGCACAACGTCGGCAAACGCTTTGCACTGCCTCCGGTCAAAGGCGAAGCCAACAGCTTTGTAGCCCTGGAGGATCTGAGCCTGCAGGTGTACCCCGGCCAGACCCTGGCGATCGTCGGCGAGTCCGGCTCGGGCAAGAGCACCGCGCTGCGCATCGCCCTAGGCCTGGAAAAACCCAGCCAGGGCCGAGTCTGCTTCGAACAGCAGGACGTCACCGACCTGAGCTGGCGCGAGTTCCGGCCATTGCGCCAACGCCTGCAACTGGTGCAACAAAATCCATTCGCCGCCCTTGACCCACGCTTCACCGTGTTCGACAGCATCGTCGAACCGCTGGTGTCGTTCGGGCGGCTCAAGGGTGCGGCGCTGGAACAGGCGGCGCGTGAGCTGATCGGCCGCGTGCACTTGCCGGTGAGTTTCCTGGACCGGCTGCCGCGCGAACTCTCCGGCGGCCAGTGCCAACGCGTCGCCATTGCCCGCGCCCTGGCGTTGAAGCCGGACGTGTTGCTGCTCGACGAACCGGTCAGCGCCCTGGATGTGTCGGTGCAGGCGCACATTCTCGACCTGCTTGAAGCGCTGCAGCGGGAGATGGGCATCGCTTATGTGCTGGTGTCCCATGACTTGTCGGTGGTCGCCAACTTTGCCCATGAGGTGCTGGTATTGCGCAATGGCCGGGTGATGGAACAAGGCTCGGTGGAACAGATCTTCAACCGGCCGGCCACGGCGTACACCCGTGAGCTGATTGCAGCGATTCCGGGCCAGGTGGCGGCCTGAGTGCGGCGTGGTAACCCAGTCCCGGGCGTGAACCACTGCGCGTCCCTCAACCTTCAGCCAAGGAGGCCGCAAGTGCCGGCGCACAGGTAGACGCCGCTACCGCAACGGCACATAAATATCGGTCTGCCACTGACCCTGCGGTGTCTGCGGGAAGATGCTCAGGTACTCGAAGAACAGCGGATGATCACGCAGCTCCTCGCCGCTGCCTGGGAGCCAGTCGCGGTAGATCGGATAGATCGATTCCGCGATGTGATCCGGCGAGCCCACGTGTCGCACCACGACACAACGCCCGCCGGGGATAGTCCGCTCGGTTACGCCGAATTCATTGGCGCGTACCGCCTCGCGAATCTCGCCGCAGATCGCAAACCGGAACTCATCGGCCGGGGTCGTATCAGGGTTACCGAACGCAATACCAAAGCTGCGACTGGTTGCCACCGGCGACTGTCCGCTGCGCATGCGCCACTGTATGAATTGATCCACGCTTTCAGGCACCCGCGCTGGAGCGCCGCAGTGCTCGAGTGTTGCAACCCTGACGGTGGGAAAGTCGACAATTCTGACTTGCATGATGATGCTCCTGGAAAAATGAGGGATGGCGAATACCGCATTCCAGACCTGCCAATTCGGGCGCTTTCTGAAGGCGCTCGGCGTCATGCCGAACGCCCGCCGGAACGCCCTGGAAAACGCTTCGGGGCTTTCAAAACCGGCTCCCGATGCGGCGTCCAGCACCGAGTAATCCGCCACGGAGCACAAACCGTGCGCCGCACGTCGAAGCCGCATCAGTTGCACATAACGTGACACCGGTACGCCCACGAACGCGGTGAATTGCCTGTGGAAGTGATACGCCGAAAAATTCGCCACGCCGCTCAACGTTTTTACACAGAGGTCGCCCTCAAGGTTCGCGTCGATGTAGGCCAATACCCTGTCGAAACGGGTTGTGTAGGCGGTATTGTTCGATGAGTCAGGCACTGGATAGAGGCTCCGGGGTATTCGCTGGACACCAGCTTCGGCTATTGCGAGGGACGGCGCCTAGCCGTGTTTGCTCAGTATGCCGTGGATAGTCGCCTGTCACCTTTCAAGGGCAACGGAGCAATTGTCCAACCCCCTCCACTCACCTTATCCTCCTATCTCCCCGACCCCACAAACCCGGAGCCGCCATGGACCTCGCCACCCTCGCCCTCTTCCTCCCCGCCTGCTTCGCCCTGAACATGGCACCCGGGCCGAACAACCTGTTGTCGGTCAGCAACGCCACCCGCTACGGCTACCGCACCGCCTGCCTGGCGGGTATCGGCCGCCTGCTCGCGTTCGCCGGCATGATCGCCCTCGCCGCCGCCGGTTTGGCGGTGGTGCTGCAAACGTCGGAACTGTTGTTCTACGGGATCAAGATCCTGGGGGCGGCGTATCTGTTTTATCTGGCGTACCAGCTGTGGCGGGCCAGTCCTGAAACTGAAGCGCAATCGGCGGCGGCCAACGTGGGTTTGTGGGCGTTGGCGCGCCAGGAATTTCTGGTGGCGGCGGGCAACCCCAAGGCCATCCTGATCTTCACCGCCTTTCTTCCGCAATTCGTGGTCCCCGGGCAACCCATCACCCCACAGTTCGCCCTCCTGGGCGTGATGTTCCTGGTGCTGGAATGGATCGCCATCAGCGCGTACGCCTATATGGGCCTGCATATGCGCCGTTGGTTTGCGCAACCTCGGGGCAAGCGGATATTCAATCGCTGCTGCGCGGGGTTGTTGTCGGCGGCGGCGTCGGTGTTGTTGATGGCGCGGCGCGCTTGAGGGACGAACGGCACCGCTCATAACCCTTGAGCAGCAGCTAGACTCCATGGACCACCGACTCCGTGGAGACCCCAAATGCGCCATAAAAACACCCTCTGCCTCTGGTACGACGGCACCGCCGAGGAGGCTGCACGCTTCTACGCCCAAACGTTCCCCGACAGCACAGTGAACGCCGTGCACCTGGCGCCGAGTGATTACCCGTCAGGCAAACAGGGCGACGTATTGACCGTGGACTTCACGGTGCTGGGCATTCCCTGCATTGGCCTGAACGGCGGTCCGATATTCCCGCATACCGAGGCCTTCTCGTTTCAGATAGCCACCGATGATCAGGCCGAAACCGATCGATATTGGAACGCTATCATCGGCAACGGCGGCCAGGCCAGCGCCTGCGGCTGGTGCAAGGACAAATGGGGCGTGTCGTGGCAGATCTCGCCACGGGTATTGACGGATGCGGTGACAAACCCCGATCCGGCCATCGCCAAGCGCGCATTCGCAGCAATGATGACCATGACTAAAATCGACATCGCCGCCATCGAAGCTGCCGTGGCGGGGCCCTGAGCACATGCGCCAAAAAAAGACACACAACCGACCCTCGGGTTGCGACCCACCCGATACCGGCCTAGTGTTTTATGTCTCCCTTTGCGTATCCAGGTGATGACATGCCCACACCCTCACGCCCCGCCGTGCTCGAACTGATCGGCAACACGCCGCTGGTTCGCGTGAGCCGCTTCGATACCGGTCCCTGCACGCTGTTTCTCAAACTGGAGTCGCAGAATCCCGGCGGCTCGATCAAGGACCGCATTGGCCTGGCCATGATCGACACCGCCGAACGCGACGGCCGTCTACACCCCGGTGGCACTATTATCGAGGCCACCGCCGGGAATACCGGCCTGGGCCTGGCGCTGGTGGGGCGGGCCAAGGGCTACCGCGTGGTGCTGGTGGTGCCCGACAAGATGTCCACCGAAAAGGTGTTGCACCTCAAGGCCATGGGCGCCGAGGTGCACATCACCCGCTCCGACGTCGGCAAGGGCCACCCCGAGTATTACCAGGACATGGCCGCGCGCCTGGCCAAGGAGATTCCCGGTTCCTTCTTCGCCGACCAGTTCAACAACCCGGCCAACCCCCTGGCCCACGAGACCAGCACCGCACCGGAAATCTGGGCGCAAACCCAGCACGACGTGGATGCCATTGTGGTGGGCGTCGGCTCGGCGGGCACCCTGACCGGCCTGACGCGTTTTTTCAAGCGCGTGCAACCTGAACTGCAGATGGTACTGGCCGATCCTGTGGGCTCGGTGATGGCCGAATACAGCCGCGGCAACACTCTGCCAAGCCCCGGTTCGTGGGCGGTGGAAGGCATTGGCGAGGACTTCATTCCGTCGATTGCCGACCTGTCCAGCGTGCGTCACGCCTATTCCGTCAGCGACGAAGACAGCTTCGACCACGCCCGCCAATTGCTCAAGGCCGAGGGTATCCTGGGCGGCTCGTCCACCGGCACCCTGCTTGCCGCCGCCCTGCGTTACTGCCGCGAACAGACCGCGCCCAAGCGCGTGGTGACGTTTGTCTGCGACACCGGCACACGCTACCTGTCCAAGGTCTACAACGACCAATGGATGACCGATGCCGGCCTGCTGCACTACAAGCACTACGGCGACCTGCGCGACCTGATCGCCCGCCGCTTCGAAGACGGCCGCGTGATCAGCGTAAGCCCCGACGACACCCTGCTCACCGCGTTCCAGCGCATGCGCCTGGCCGACGTCTCGCAACTGCCGGTGCTGATCGACGGCCGCGAACTGGTGGGCGTGATCGACGAGTCCGACATTCTGCTGGGCCTGCACCACGATGCCGCGCATTTTTCGATGATCGTCGCCAGCGCCATGACGGACACCCTGCGCACCCTGGCTCCCAGCGCCAGTCTCGTCGAATTGCAGGCGGAGCTGGACCGTGGCCTGGTCGCCATCATCGCCGACACGGGCGGCTTTTACGGCTTGATCACCCGCGTTGACCTGCTTAACCACCTACGGAGATCCCTTGCATGAGCCAGCCCGACAAAAGCGCGTTTGCCACCCGTGTAATCCACGCCGGGCAATCCCCCGACCCGAGCACCGGCGCGCTGATGCCGCCGATCTACGCCAACTCCACCTATCTGCAAGACAGCCCCGGTGTACACAAGGGCTTTGACTACGGCCGCTCCCACAACCCCACGCGGTTTGCCCTGGAGCGTTGCGTAGCCGACCTTGAAGGCGGTACGCAGGCGTTTGCGTTCGCCTCCGGGCTGGCGGCGATTTCCACGGTGCTGGAACTGCTGGATGCCGGCGCGCATATCGTCTCCGGCAATGACCTGTACGGCGGCACTTTTCGTCTGTTCGACAAAGTGCGCCAGCGCAGCGCCGGGCACCGGTTCAGTTTTGTCGACCTGAGCGATGTGGCGGCATTTGAAGCGGCGCTGCAAGACGACACGCGCATGGTCTGGGTCGAAACCCCGAGCAACCCACTGCTGAGCCTGACCGACCTGGCTGCCATCGCGCGTATCTGCCGCCATCGCGGGATCATCTGCGTGGCCGACAACACCTTCGCCAGCCCCTGGATCCAGCGCCCATTGGAGCTGGGCGTTGATGTGGTGGTGCACTCCACCACCAAATACCTCAACGGCCATTCGGATGTCATCGGCGGCATCGCCATTGTCGGCGACAACCCTGGGCTGGCCGAACGCCTGGGCTTCCTGCAGAACTCGGTGGGTGCCATTGCCGGGCCCTTCGATGCCTTCCTGACCCTGCGCGGCGTGAAAACCCTGGCCCTGCGCATGGAGCGCCATTGCAGCAACGCGCTGCAACTGGCGACCTGGCTGGAACAGCAGCCGCAGGTCTCACGGGTGTACTACCCCGGCCTTGCCTCACACCCGCAACACGCATTGGCGTGCAAACAGATGCACGGGTTTGGCGGGATGATTTCGCTGGACCTGAACAGCGACCTGTCCGGCGCCCGGCGTTTTCTGGAAAACGTGCGGATCTTTGCCCTGGCCGAAAGCCTGGGAGGCGTGGAAAGCCTGATCGAACACCCGGCGATCATGACCCATGCGAGCATCCCGGCGGCGACGCGGGCGCAGTTGGGGATTGGCGATGGGTTGGTGCGCTTGTCGGTGGGGGTTGAGGATCTGGAGGATCTACGCGCGGACCTGGCGCAGGCCTTGGCCCGAATATAAATCCTCCAGACAACAGCGGACCACATTTTGATCCTTACACATCAGGTAGTTATCAACCTGCCGAAGTGATGTTGGCCCGCGCGCTGTGCAGTTTCTTGTAGCTCTCGATCAAGCGCAAATGCCGGTCCAGTCCTTCCAGTTTCAGGCTGGTCGGCGTCAAACCGTAGAACCGCACGCTGCCGTCAACCGAGCCGATCACCGCGTCCATGCGCTCATTGCCGAACATGCGGCGAAAGTTCACCTCGTAATCGGCCAG
The DNA here is from genome assembly GCF_036688725.1 of Pseudomonas lactucae. NCBI lineage: Bacteria > Pseudomonadati > Pseudomonadota > Gammaproteobacteria > Pseudomonadales > Pseudomonadaceae > Pseudomonas > Pseudomonas lactucae. Next base: position 166,195 of record NZ_JAQQPT010000015.1, read on the forward strand.
TTCCAGGTCGTCGTCCAGTTCCATTTCCAGCACCGCGTTCATCGCCTGGTAGAACAGGCCACGGTCGGCGGTGTTGTCGTTGTACTGCAGGAACATCTCCACGCATTCCTTGGCTTCTTCATACTGCTTCAAGGCCAGGAAGATCAGCAGCTTCAACTCCAGAATGGTCAGTTGGCCCCACGCGGTATTGTCGTCGAACTCAATGCCGATCAGGGTGGTGATGTCGGTGTAGTCGTCCAGTTCGCTTTCGATCAGGCGCTCGACCAACGCCTGCAGCTCTTCCTCGTCAAGGCTGTGCAGGTTGAGGATATCGGCGCGGAAGAACAGCGCCTTGTTGGTGTTGTCCCAGATCAGGTCGTCCACCGGGTAGATTTCCGAGTAGTCCGGCACCAGGATGCGGCAAGCGGTGGCGCCGAGGTGTTCGTACACCGCCATATAGGATTCTTTGCCCATGCCTTCCAGGATGCCGAACAAGGTCGCGGCCTCTTGGGTGTTGGAGTCTTCACCCTGGCCCGAGAAGTCCCACTCGACAAACTCATAGTCCGACTGCGCGCTGAAGAAGCGCCACGACACCACGCCGCTGGAGTCGATGAAGTGCTCCACAAAGTTGTTCGGCTCGGTCACCGCCTGGGCTTCAAAGGTCGGCTGCGGCAGGTCGTTCAAGCCTTCGAAGCTGCGGCCTTGCAGCAATTCGGTAAGGCTGCGCTCCAGCGCCACTTCCAGGCTTGGGTGGGCGCCGAACGAGGCGAACACGCCACCGGTGCGCGGGTTCATCAGGGTCACGCACATCACCGGGAATTCACCGCCCAGGGATGCATCCTTGACCAGCACCGGGAAGCCCTGGGCCTCCAGGCCTTCAATGCCCGCCACAATACGCGGGTACTTCGCCAGCACCTCGGCCGGCACATCCGGCAGGGCAAATTCGCCTTCGATGATTTCGCGCTTCACCGCCCGCTCGAAGATCTCCGACAGGCACTGCACCTGGGCTTCGGCCAAGGTGTTGCCCGCGCTCATGCCGTTGCTGAGGTAGAGGTTTTCGATCAGGTTGGACGGGAAGTACACCACCTCACCATCCGATTGGCGCACGAACGGCAACGAAACGATACCGCGCGCTTCATTGCCGGAGTTGGTGTCGAACAGGTGCGAACCGCGCAGCTCACCGTCGCGGTCGTAGACCTTGCGGCAGTAGGCGTCGAGGATCTCGCTCGGCAGCTCGTCGTTTGGCCCAGGCTGGAACCAGCGCTCGTCCGGGTAGTGCACGAACGGCGCGTTGGCCAGTTCCTCACCCCAGAACTGGTCGTTGTAGAAGAAGTTGCAATTGAGCCGCTCGATAAACTCGCCGAGTGCCGACGCCAGGGCGCCCTCTTTGGTCGCGCCCTTGCCGTTGGTAAAGCACATCGGCGACTGTGCATCGCGAATATGCAGCGACCACACATTGGGCACGATATTGCGCCACGAGGCGATCTCGATCTTCATGCCCAGGCCCGCGAGGATCGCCGACATATTGGCGATCGTCTGCTCCAGCGGCAGGTCCTTGCCCGCAATGTAAGTGCCGCCTTGCGACGCCTCGATGGGCATCAACAGGGCCTGGGCATCGGCGTCGAGGTTGTCCACCTGCTCGATCACGAACTCGGGACCGGCCTGCACCACTTTCTTGACCGTGCAACGGTCGATGGAACGCAGGATGCCCTGGCGGTCCTTGTCGCTGATGTCCGCCGGCAACTCCACCTGGATCTTGAAGATCTGGTTATAGCGGTTTTCCGGGTCGACGATGTTGTTCTGCGACAGGCGAATATTGTCGGTGGAAATGTTGCGGGTCTGGCAGTACAACTTCACAAAGTAGGCTGCGCACAACGCCGACGAAGCCAGGAAATAGTCGAACGGCCCCGGTGCCGAACCATCGCCTTTGTAGCGAATGGGTTGGTCGGCAATCACCGTGAAGTCATCGAACTTGGCTTCAAGCCGGAGGTTGTCGAGAAAGTTGACCTTGATTTCCATGGGGTACACCAGAATAACGGCTGAACAAAAATGGCCGCCATTATGGGGTTTTTCGTCGATTGATTTCAGGCTTTTGACCAATGGCGGGATAAATAGCAGCTATGCATTAATCTTCTGCAGCTTGGTGCCGATGCACTGTGGGCAACCAGGGAGTAGTCGGAATGCGTAACAACCAGCCCGTAACACAGCGCGAGATTTCACTCGCACCTTCGCAAAAGCTTATCTCCACCACCGATACTCAAGGTGGTATCACGTACTGCAACGAGGCCTTTGTCGAGATCAGCGGCTTTGAACACGCCGACCTGATTGGCGCGCCGCAGAATATCGTGCGTCACCCCGATGTACCGCCAGCGGTCTTTGCGCACATGTGGAGTGCGCTCAAACAGGGCCTGCCATGGATGGGCATCGTCAAGAACCGCTCTAAAAACGGCGACCACTATTGGGTGAATGCGTACGTTACGCCGATCTTCGAAGGCAGCCGTGTGGTGGGGTTCGAGTCGGTGCGAGTCAAGCCCACGGCAGATGAAATTCGTCGTGCCCAGGCCCTGTACCAGCGCCTCAGCCAGGGCAAGGCCGCCATACCGCACCAGGACACCTGGTTGCCGACCCTGCTCGGTTGCGTGCCGTACGTGACCACTGGCCTGGCGGGCGCCCTCGGCGGGCTGTTTCTGAGCATGCCGGCAGCCGTTGCGGTGGCCGTGGCGGTTGCGGTGCCGGTAGGCGTACTTTGCGCCCGTGCGCGCCTGGGCTCGACGCTGCGTCTGTTGAACGGTGTCGAACCGTCGACGTCAGACGCCTTGATCGCCCAGATGTACAGCGACGCGCGCGGCCCCCAGGGGCGCTTGGAAACCGCGTTCCTGAGCCAGAACGCGCGCCTGAAAACCTGCCTCACCCGCCTGCAGGACAGCGCCGAACAGCTCAGCGTCCTGGCCGGGCAGTCGGATCAGTTGGCCACCGCCAGTTCCAAGGGCCTGGACCGCCAGCGCGTCGAAACCGAGCAGGTCTCGGCCGCCGTCAACCAGATGGCTGCCACCACCCAGGAAGTCGCCAGCCATGTGCAACGCACCGCCGACGCCACCCAGCAAGCCAACGTGCTGACCGGCCGTGGCCGTGACGTGGCGCGCGACACCCGCGAGGCCATCGAGCGCTTGTCTGCCGTGGTCGGCGAAACCGGCACCACCGTGGCGCAACTGGCCCGGGACAGCGACGAGATCGGCAGCGTGGTCGATGTGATCAAAGGCATTGCCGACCAGACCAACCTGCTGGCTCTCAACGCGGCCATCGAAGCGGCACGCGCCGGCGAACAAGGCCGCGGCTTTGCCGTAGTGGCCGACGAAGTGCGTCAACTGGCGCAACGCACGTCGCAATCGACCACTCAGATCCATGCCCTGATCACCCAGCTTCAGACCTCCTCCAACAACGCCGTGCAGAGCATGCAGAACGGTCATCGCCAGGCGCAGGAAGGCGTGGCCTGGGTACTCGAAGCCGACCAGGCGTTGGTCGGCATCAGCGAAGCGGTGGCGCATATCACCGACATGACCACCCAGATCGCCGCCGCCACCGAAGAGCAAAGCGCCGTCGCTGAGGAAATCAGCCGCACCATCGTCACCATCGCCGAACTGGCCGACCAGACCTCGGTACAAGCCCATCAATCCACCGATCTGAGCAAGGAACTGACCAACACCGCTGCTACCCAGTACGCGCTGGTGGAGCGTTTTAACCGCTGAGGCACGCGAGGCTGCGAAAACGGCGGCAGGGTCAAGATATTCCTTGCTTGCCCTACCGCTATCGCCGCCTCGCTAAAGCTCGACGGCTCCCACAGGTGATCAGCCTCGGCGTGGATGCGAAAGCGGCGGCACGGCTGACATTTTCATCGTCTGCCCGCACGCTGTCGTCTCAACAGCTGATATGTTTCACTCCTGCGTTGTCGTGTTGAGTCAGCCCTCAAAGCCCCACTACCTGCCAAGGAATGCCCATGAACTTCTTCAAGAAGCTGTTCGGCTCATCGAAAAAAAACCAGCCCCTTGAACCCGCGCCTCAAGCCCCCGTGGCACCTGCACTGGCCGACACCGAATCCGCCAACCTCGCCGCACGCCTGGCCAGCGCTGAGTGCCTGGACCGTCACTGGCAATCGGTGGGCAGTGTGGAAAAAGACGTCCTCGCCTACCTGATCAGTCCCAGCTTCAGCGGCGGCCCGTATTGGCCGTCGACTCGCCAAGCCTATCGCGTGGTCCGCCGTGAAGGCTCCATCGTCCTCGCCACCGATGGCCTGTCCGATCCATTCGACGATGCCGAAGGCCTGGGCAATGGCTTCGAAATGGAACTGTTCCTGGAAACCGCCGACATCCCCGAACACGCCCGTGGCACCTTGGGCGATGTCGACCCCTTACGCCGCAGCTGGGCGTTCGAGCTGATCGAACACGTCGCCAAGACCGTCGCCAATGCCGGTGGCATCACCCAGCAGTTGGAACAACATGGCGTGCTGTCCCTGGAGCTGCCGGGGTTCAGCCTGTCGCATGTAATGAGCGACCAACTGCCGAGCTTGTTCGTGACCGAAGACGACGCGGCCGGCGTACTGCTCGGAGGGCCGGCCCCGGACTTCCCTACCCGCCTGGACGACATGCCGCTGTCGCCGGTGCAATTGGTGCCGGTGGTGTTGATCACCGCATCGGAGCTTGAATACGTGCGGGCCGGCGGGCGGGCAGCGCGAGAGGATCTGGTGGCGCGGTTGCAGGCTGCCGGCGTGGGGCATACCAGCAGCCTGTATCGTGAGAGCGTGGTGTGATGGGATTTTTTGATCGGTTGTTCGGTGGCCGCTTTACACTGCCGCCCCCGGATGAAACCAACGCCAGCCACGCGGCAATCATGCGGGAATTTCGCACACCGGAATCCAAGGCACGCAAGCAAGCGCTCGGAACCCTGACCGAATCCCTGTCAAGCGCCGCCCCCGAACCAGAAAGAGCCAGACTGGTACGACGTGTGCTGCGTAAATATGCCGTCGACCAAGACGCCACCAGCGCCCTGATCGACGGACTGCTTGACCCGTCAAGAGGCCAGAAACTCGCCTACCTCGCACTGCTCAGCGTCGATTGGCGTGGCTTCGACGAATTTGAATACCTGGCGCCCTATCTGGCCTCAGTCAGTGGCGTGCCAGAACCTTATGCCTACGTGCACACCGGCACGCGACCGATGCAAGAAGTCCTGGACAGCTTTGACCAATGGCTTGCGGGCTTCGGTAAACGCTTCCTGCATCTGGACTCCGGCGGTGATGAGTACGTCGGGTTTATCGTGGATGCGGAACGCGTTGAAAGCACGCTTGAGCTGGCACAACAAGCAGGTGTAAAGATCAGTATCGAGGGGTTTTAACGTCTGGCGGCGCCAAAGGTTCGGGCTTTTGTCGACTTCATGGGGGGCCCGTATCCGGATATGTCGCTGGTGTTGGAGGGATAGGTAGCCTGTCCACTTGCCTGCCTGCGAACAAATGACTGTTTGGCCGCACGCATGGGCTGATATGTTTCGTGCCTCGCCAGCCAAGGAATGTGCCATGCAACCGTTAGCCGCAAACGCCGCGTTATTGATCATCGACATGCAGCAAGGCATGAACCAGCCGGCGCTTGGGCGACGCAACAACCCCGACGCCGAGCTGCACATGCAACGCCTGCTGGGCGCATGGCGGCAGACAGACCGGCCGGTTGTGCACGTGCGGCATATTTCTCGCACCCCCGGTTCCGTCTTCTGGCCGGGACAACCGGGCTGTGAGTTCCAGGCCGCGCTGCAACCACTCGCGCATGAGCATGTCGTGGAAAAAAACGTTCCGGATGCGTTCACCCACACAGGACTGGAGCGCTGGCTGCATGCGCGTTCGATCAGGCAACTGGTGGTCGTCGGGGTGATCACCAACAACTCCGTCGAAGCCACCGCGCGCTCAGGCGGCAACCTTGGGTTTGATGTGATTGTGGCCGCCGACGCCTGCTATACCTTTGACCAAACCGACCTGTCGGGGCGTTTATGGTCTGCCGAGGACGTGCATGCGTTGTCGCTGGGCAACCTGGCGATGGACTATGCCAGGGTGGTCGCGACCGATACGATCCTGGTGTCTGCTTAAAACACCTGAAGCAAGCGCGCAATGGCCTTGCGCAGATCCCCATGTGCCTCTTGCCGCGTTATAACGCCAGTGCGCTAGATACAAGCTTCAACGGCCACACAGGCCAAATGTGGGGAGCACGTTTGCTCCCTACAAACATCCGCCCCACATTTGACCGTATCAGCGGTCAGTAGCCCAGCGACAGCCCGGTATTGCGTCGTGGGTCATTCGCGCCGTAGAAGCGGTTATTGCCCACCGGTTTGCCACCCAACGACGGGGCGCCGACCAGGATCGCCGCCAAGTGGTTGGCATCCTGCGGACCGGCGAACTTGTGGCCCCAGCTTTCGAGGATTTTCTGGGTGTCCGGGCTGACCGCGAAGGTTTCCAGGTTGGTGGTCTCGGGCATCCACTGCTGGTGGAAACGCGGCGCGTCCACGGCTTCCTGGATGTTCATCTTGTAGTCGATGACATTGAGGATCGTCAGCAAGGTCGCGGTGATGATACGACTGCCACCCGGCGTGCCCACCACCATCACAGCCTTGCCATCCTTGGTGACGATGGTCGGACTCATCGACGACAGCGGCGCCTTGCCGGGGGCGATGGCGTTGGCTTCACCCTGCACCAGGCCGTACATGTTCGGCACGCCGACCTTGACGGTGAAGTCGTCCATTTCATCGTTGAGGATCACCCCGGTCTTGCTCGCCATCACGCCCGCGCCGAACCAATCGTTGAGGGTGTAGGTGACGGAGACCGCGTTGCCCCACTTGTCGACGATGGAGTAATGGGTGGTGTTATTGCCTTCGTGGGGCGACACGCCCGGCTTGATGGCCTGGGAGTCACCGGCCTTTTGCGGCTCGATCGCATCGCGCAGCTTGGTCGCGTAGTTTTTGTCGAGCAGGTGCTCGATCGGGTTCGTCACGAAGTCCGGGTCGCCGAGGTAGCTGTTGCGGTCCACGTAGGCGTGACGCATCGCTTCGATCTGGTAGTGCAGGCCCTGGGCCGAGTGATAGCCCAGGTCGGCCATCGGGTAGCCTTCGAGAATGTTCATGATCTGGCAGATCACCACGCCGCCCGAGCTCGGTGGCGGTGCCGAGACCACGTGGTAGCCGCGGTAGTCGCACTCGATCGGCGCCAGTTCGCGGGTTTTATATTTGTCGAGATCCGCCTGGGTGATGATGCCCTTGCCGGCCTGGCTGGAATCCACCAGCGCCTTGGCTACCCAACCTTTATAGAAGCCGTCCGTGCCCTTGGCGGAGATTTCCTTGAGGGTCTTGGCCAGGTCTTTCTGCACCAGTTTCTGGCCGACCTGCATCGGTTGGCCGTTGTGCAGGAAGATCCCGCGCAGGTCCTTGTCTTTTTCGAACTCGCCGGTGGCGGTATGCAGCAGGTCGATATCTCCCTGCTCCAGGACGAAGCCGCTTTCCGCCAGCTTGATGGCCGGGGCAATCACCTGGGCGCGCTTGAGGGTGCCGTATTTGCTCAGGGCCAGTTCCATGCCGGAGACCGTGCCGGGTACGCCGACGGCCAGGTGCCCCTTGGCGCTCAACCCTTCAATAACGTTGCCATCCTTGTCCAGGTACATGTTGGCGGTGGCCGCCAGTGGGGCTTTTTCGCGGAAGTCGAGGAAGGTCTTGCGCCCGTCCGCCAGTTGCACGGTCATGAAGCCGCCACCGCCGAGGTTACCCGCCGCCGGGTACACCACCGCCAGCGCGTAGCCCACGGCCACCGCCGCATCCACTGCGTTGCCGCCGGCCTTGAGCACATCCACGCCCACATGGGTCGCCAAGTGCTGGGCCGTCACCACCATGCCGTTTTCACCGGCCACCGGGGCCTGGGACGCGGCGTGCACACCACTGACCGTCAATACCAGCGCAGTGGCAATCAAGGTACGGCTGAAGGGTTGGTATTTCATCCATGGCTACTCTGGTTATTGAGATGCACCAAAATAGCCCTTAGCGGATTTAATCCCCAGCGCAATGGCGTTTTTATTACAGAACCTGTCGGTCACAGAACGGCCATCAAAACGCCCATGCTATATTTCCCGTCACTTTCCGCCGCCTCCCAGACACGAGCGCCTCCATGAGCTTTGATTTCGACACGATCCACCCCCGCCTCGGCACCGGCAGTACCAAGTGGAACCGTTACCCGGCAGACGTATTGCCGATGTGGATCGCCGACATGGACATCGCCACGCCGCCGGCGATACTGCAGGCCCTGCATGCGCGCCTGGACCAGCAGATCCTCGGCTACAGCGTGGCCGGCCCGGATGTGCGCGAGGCCATCGTCGCCGACCTGTGGGCCAAGTACGCCTGGCGCGTGCAGCCGGAAGAACTGCTGTTTTTGCCCGGCGTCGAACCGGGTTTCAATATGGCGCTGCATGCGTTTGTAGCGCCTGGCCAGCCGGTGGTGCTGCAAACCCCGAACTATCGCCCGATTCGCCTGGCGCCCGGGCACTGGAACCTGCCGCGTATTGAAGTGCCGTTTCAATTGATCGACGGCGAATATGTCACGCCGATGTCCACAATGAACGAAGCGCTGAATGGCGCCGGGGCCCTGCTGCTGAGCAACCCGCACAACCCGATAGGCAAAGTGTTCCCGCGTGAAGAACTGCTGGCGCTCGCCAACGCGTGCCTGGAGCAAGGCGCGCTGATCATCAGCGACGAAATCCATGCCGAACTGTGCTTCGATGGTCGCCGTCACATCCCCACCGCCAGCCTCGGCCCAGACATTGCGCAGCGCACCATCACGCTGATGTCGGCGAGCAAGGCCTACAACGTGGCCGGCTTGAAGACCTGCTTTGCAGTGATCCAGAACGCCGAGATCCGTGAGCGTTTCAACAACGCCCGTTGCGGCATGGTCGACAGCGTCAGCCCGCTGGGCCTGGAGGCCACCCGCGCCGCCTACAGCCAATGCGGCGAATGGCTTGAGGCGCTCAAACAGTACCTGCAAGCCAACCGCGACTACCTGCTCGACGCCGTGCGCACCCGCCTGCCGGGCGTGGTGATGCACGCACCGCAAGGCACCTTCCTGGCCTGGCTCGATTGCAGCGCCCTGGGCCTGGTCGACCCGCAGCAGTTCTTCCTGGAACAGGCCAAGGTCGGCTTGAGCGCGGGCATTGAGTTCGGCGATGACAGCCAGCAGTTCGTGCGCCTTAACTTCGGCTGCCCACGGGCGATGCTGGAAGAGGGTCTGCAGCGCATGGAACGCAGCTTACAAAACCGCTGAAACGGGTGGGAACCGCGGCAGGCGCTTTCGGCACACATCTGGCTCATTGAACCCTTGTGTCGTCGAAGCCGCTCCGGAGCCAGTCCCACCATGACAGTATCGCCCCGCCCTACAACTCCTACGTTTGTTTTCAAACCTGTTGCAGGAAATACACCGCAACAGCCGCCGTATTCGCTGCACGAGACAACACGAATCCAGGCCGACGACGAACTGGCAAAAAGCCTCGGCCCTCACCCCTTCGCTCACCCCCACTCGGGCCCCGGCTCGTTGTTCAACGTCCCGCCGCGCTCGACGCTGGGATTATGGTTGACCCAATTGGACAAAGCCCTGCGCACGCCGGACTTTCAACGCTGGATGAAGGCCAACCATATTTCACCGTCCAACGTGCAGTTTCATCCCGAATTGGGCAGCCTGGACGTGTTCATCCACGGCAAACCCAAAACGTTCACGCTGGACGATGACTCCGACTTCGCGGCGGTGGCCGGGCCTTTGCTGCAAGCCGTAGAGGCCCTCGGATTCTGGCCGCCAGCCAGCGGCATGTTTCTCTACTACCCGCACAAACCTTACAACGTCGCGAGTGCCGATCATATTTTGCAGTTCTACGGCATCCAACAGGGCGACACCCAGGGGGTTGATGCGAGCGCACGCCTGCGACGTTTCCCAGCGATCCCCACCACCGACGAGCTGCGCGGTGACGCGGCACTGGCCGATCATCAACGCAGCCTGGATGACAGCACGACCTGGGTGGCGCCACCGCCACCTTCCCCGGCAGCCCGAGCCAAGGCTGACTACAAACAATTGCTTCGGGACACGTACAAGGCGCTGCCCCAGGTGCGCAACGAAGCCAAGCAGTGGGCCGAAGCGCTCATTTTCAAACTGACCGGACGCCAGGTGGATGCCGACACGATCTTCCTCAATCGCTTCAACCAGGCACAAAGCGCCAACACCCTGACCGGCTGGCAGCATCTGTCGGAGGAACCGAAAACCTCGCAAAGGCTGCCGGATGCCTTGCTGGGCAATTTCAACGAGCACGACGGGCTGCCGGGCGTGCTCGACGAGGAAGCCGGCTTGTACACCGCAGGCCCGGGGCAGAGCAAAAAAGGTGGTTACGGCGCGCACAACCAGTTTGCACTGACGCCTTCGCAACTGATGCACGAGAGCTGGAAAACCGACTTTCAGGCCCACATGACCGACAAGCTGGAGCGCTTCTGGCGTGAGCACGGCGACGATTACCGCACCGCGCTCAAGGGTGAGTTCGTCTACCAGGCACGCCAGCAGCTCATGGCCTACGAGCGCGCCTCTGCCGCCGAACGCGAGGCGATGCCGGCCGAACAGCGTTTTACTCAAGAGGATTACCGCCTGGTGATGGGCGCCGCCTCGAACCTGCCGCAGGATGAGCACCAGCCACTGACGGTCGAACAGCTCAAGGCGCAGGCGCCGGTGGAAGGCGTGGTCCTCACCCATGCGTTCGATATCAACGGCCGACGCGCCAGCGACATCCTGCGCTTTACCGCCGACGACGGGACCTACCGGCAATTGCGCGGACGTAAAGACGGCGTGCAAGTGCTGTATGTACCGGGGCAACAACCCGCCTTTTTACGCTTTGATTCCCTTGAGAACATGGACCAATGGGTCGCCGAACAAGGCAAGGATGCCCATAAGCGCAAGGCCCTGGAATCGCACTTCGCCCTCAAGGACCGGCAAGACGATGACCTCGGGTTCTGGAGCGACGTCAAGTCGTTCATCACTGGTGACGGCCAGTCGAACAAGGGCGTGGACACCGGCCTCGCCTACTTGGGCAACGGCAATTGGGACGCTATCGAAGGCGCCGTGATCGACAGCGCCAATGTGCGCATTTATGGCGACGTGTTCAGCGTCATCAAAGACGTCACCCGCAGTCGCATGAACAGCGACGCGGACGTGATGATCAAGTCCGACAAGGAGATTCTCATCGACACGGTGCTCAACGACGTCACTGCCGCCGCGAGGCTGCTGACCCAGTTTGCGGTGGCCGGTGAACCGATTGTCGTTGGCGCCGCGGCTGCCACCAGCCTTGCGCAAATTGCGCTGGGCACTGAAAAAGCGCTGTCGGGCGACACTCAGGCCGAGCGCAAGCAAGGCGCGTCGGCGGCATTGGACGGCGCGCTCAATACCTTGTTTACCCTAGGTGGCGGTGCAACGGAGGATCCGTTTGAGGTGCCGACAAACATCCCGTTGCGTCAGGAAGTGTTCGCCGACGGCACGCAAGGCCTGGTCACCGACCGGCCCTTGACGCCCACCGCATACACCCTGCCACGCAGCAATGGCTACGACCTGGTAGACGCAGGCAAGGTCTATCGTCACCTGGACGCCCACCCTGGGGAACTGATCGACCTGGAGTCGCTGGAGCACACCCGGCCGCTGGACAATTTCGCGCCCTTCTGCCCGGCGCCTTCGGCAGGCGGGCGCGTGCGCCGTGGGGTCAACGATGACTGCTTCGTCAAACTCATCGAAGCGTTGCCCAAACCCCAAGCGCAATCGCAAGCCCTGGAACATGTGCGGCTGTTCCCGTCGAAGGCCGGGCTCTTCAAGAAAGCCCGCACGGTCATCTACGAAAAGCGCCTGCACACCGTGATGGACACCGAGACCGGCGCCCAACTGGTTCCGGTCGCCAATGGCAAGCGCATCCTCTACAAACAGCACGTGCGCGGCAAGATCATCGCTGACCCTGGCTTCGGCTTCTTCGCCGGTGACTCAGGCAGTGCTCTCGCCAAGGACACGCGGGTGGTCAAGCTCAATCAAATCAGCACGATGAGCAATGACCAGCGCCAGGTCAGGGGGGTGGTCGTCCATCAAGGAGCGCAGCAATACCTGGTGGTGGAAGCAGACACCGCCGAGTTTTACTACGCGCCGCTGGGCAAGGCGGCCACCGGCGAACTCAGGTTCACCAAGTGCGGGCCTTTTCAATTGAACCTTGTGCAGGGTTACCGGCAGTTCCTGAGCGCTCATCATGCCGTGCAGGCCCTGGATGCCGATTTCATTGCGCTGCCCCCCCTCAAGCAGGCCTACAAGCAACTGGAGCGCGCAGGCTTTCACGAAACCGATATCGAACAATTGAAGACGCTCTGCAAGGACCTGAACCCTGAACAACAAAGGGAAGTGGCCTATCAACTGCAGCGAGCCAACGCCATCACCGCGCCGGATATCGCCCTGCGACCGCACCGCGTAGCGCCGCTGGACACCGCCGCCGATTTCGCCGATTGGCCAACGCAACGGCAGAACCGTTTTTACGCAGAACACGCCAAGGACAAGGTGAACCAAGCGCTCAAGGCAACAGGCCTGGGGCCAGGCAACCAGCTGCATTCACGCGCTGATGTCGCCAGGGCCGACGCAGCGGCAATGACCCTTGGATGGTTGCGGCGCACCGCCGACCTGCGCGCCTCGAACGCAGGCGACCTGATCATGAAGACCGGCGCGGGCAACTGTGGGGAAATGGCGCTGCTGTCCCAGGACATCATCAACAAGAGCGGCGGGACGGCTGCGCTGTGGAATGCCAGCGACGCCCACAGTTTCACCGTGGTCGGCGGGCCATCCGGGATGGCGAGCGCGACGGTGGACTTCTCTGAACCTGAGTGGGCCGACGCCTGGGTCGTGGACCCCTGGGCGGACATCGCGTGCCCCGCACCCGAATACACCCAACAATTGCAGGCAACCATGACCCGCTGGGACAAGGCCGGCTGGAAAATCCGTGAAGGCACGCAGCTCGACATGAGCCCGCTGGACGGGGACTGGATGGACAAACTGATCAAACGCCCCAAGCACCCACAGACCTGGCAGACCGAAGCCGACACCCCGCGGCCGGCCCGTATCAGCCCGAGACAAACGCCCGCCGCGACCGTGCAGGTCGCGATGGGCGAGTCGACAACGCTGAACTCAGGCAACAAGAACCTCTCCACCGGCAGCTTGACCGACTGCTCGGCGCTGGCGGTGCTCAGCGACTGGAACGGCAGCACCTACCAGACACGTACGCTCATGCACCTGACCGGCAGTAACCTGGAGTTGGGCTTGCGCGGCGGCAACACTCAAGCCCTGCTGGGCACCCTGCAGACGTCATTGAACAAAGGCGGTCGGGTCATACTGGTGGGCGGCGTGAACTCGGATTCGCTCCAAGGCATGGCGACCACCATCGGGCAAACCTTCAATGGCGGGCAACCCCTGAGGGAGTTGTTGCGCGAACGGCCTGGCGTCACGGTGACGCTGGCCAGTTCGCTGGGCGTCACGGTCAACGCCGACGGCACCTTTGAATTGATCGAAGACACCGGCAAGGGCGTGTTCACGCCCTCTACCGTGCGGCAGATCTTCGACCGCGTCGACTGATGACATGCCTGTGCGCAGTGAGCCAGGCTCGCCTGCTACAGCTTGGCGATGGACACTTCGGTGGACTTCACAAAGGCAATCACCTCACTGCCCACTTTCAATTCCAGGTCACGCACCGAGCGGGTGGTGATCACCGACGTCACGATGCCGGACGCGGTTTGCACGTCGATTTCGGACACCACTTCCCCCAGGAGAATCTCCTTGATGACGCCCTTGAACTGGTTGCGCACGTTGATTGCTTTAATGGTCATGTCGGCTTTCCTATTGGCTGTTGGGTCAATCCGCACGAATGCGCAGGCCCTCAAAATGCGTCATCGATGAAGATATTAAAAGGAATATATATCTCTTTATTTATTCTATTTAGATATATTAGTGTTGCTACGGCAACAGCCGACCAACACAGTGTTCGATTCTTCAATGTGCCCCTACGTGGGCATGTGCTTGTGTACGAGAGCTACTACGTCGCCAAGAGGAATCGCAGCACGTGGCACAGAGACTGCATATTCCGATGAGGCATGATGGAGCATGCCAATTCAGTTTTCTGAATATAAGAAAGAGCCTTCTCTCACCGCCTTGCCCGGAGCTGTTCCATGACCCCCCTCATCCGCCGTCTGCTGGGTGCCTGCGCCCTTGCTTTGAGCTTGCAACCCTTTGCCCATGCCAGCGACACCGATCCCGCTGAAGTCAATCTGGATTACGCCTATTACTCGCCCGTGAGCCTGGTGCTCAAACACTTCGGCTGGCTGGAGCAAGCGCTGCCAGGCACCAAGGTCGGCTGGGTGCTGAGCCAGGGTAGCAACCGCTCCCTGGAATACCTCAACAGCGGCGGCGTGGACTTTGCTTCATCGGCCAGTTTGTCCGCGGTGCTCAGTCGGGCCAATGGCAGCCCGATCAAATCGGTGTACGTCTACAGCCGCGCAGAGTGGACCGCCCTGGTGGTGCGCAAGGATTCGCCGCTCAACAGCGTCACGGACCTGAAGGGCAAGAAAATCGCCGCCACCAAAGGCACCGACCCGTACCTGTTCACCCTGCGCAGCCTGCAACAGGCCGGGCTGAAAAAGGGCGACGTGGAGTTGGTGCACCTGCAACACCCGGATGGACGCACCGCGCTGGAGAAAGGCGACGTGGACGCCTGGGCCGGCCTCGACCCGCACATGGCCGCCAGTGAAATCCAGGCCGGTTCGCGCCTGCTGTACCGCAACAAAGACTTCAACAGTTATGGCGTGGTCAGCGTCACCGAACAATTCGCCAAGGCGCATCCGCAGACCATCGCCAAAGTGCTGGGCGCTTATGAAAAAGCCAGGGACTGGGCGGTGAAGCACCCGGATGAGTTCGCCAGGTTGTTGGCCGACGAGTCCGGCCTGCCATTGGAAGTGGCCAAGCTGCAACTGTCGCGCACCGACCTGAGCACCCCGCTATTGAGCGCCAGGGATGTGCAAGCGTCAAAGGCGGCCGCACCGATCCTGGTGTCCGAAGAATTGGTACGTCGAGGAGTGAATGTCGACCAGGTGATCGAGCAATTGATCGACACCTCGTTCGGCCAAACCCTGGCCAAGCCGTAAGGGGAACCTGATGAGCAGCAAAGTCCAAGCACTGCCCCATGTCACACCGACTGCGCCGCACCGCAGCGCCTGGCCCAGACGCCTCAAGGGCCTGGTGCTGCCGGCTCTGATCCTGCTGGTGCTGGAAATCGCGGTGCGCGTGGGTTGGCTGCCGTCCTACCAGATGCCGGCGCCCAGCGAGATTGCCGTCACCTTGAGCGAACTGGCCGAAGGCGCGCTGTGGAAACACATCAGCGCCAGTCTGGGACGGGTACTGCTGGGCTTTGCCATCGGCGCCGGCCTGGCGTTGGTATTTGCCGCGTGGGTGGGCTTGAGCCGCGAGGCCGAGGCGTACCTGGAGCCAACCTTCGCCGGCTTGCGCTCGATTCCGAGCCTGGCCTGGGTGCCGCTGTTGCTGCTGTGGCTGGGTATCGATGAAACCTCAAAGATCGTGCTGATCGCCATTGGCGCGTTTTTCCCGGTGTACCTCAATGGCGTTGCGGCGATTCGCGATATCGACCGCAAACTGGTGGAGGTCGGGCAAATGTATGGTTTCAGCCGTCGGCGCCTGGTGCGACGCATCCTGTTGCCCGCCGCCCTGCCCGGCCTGTTCACCGGGCTGCGCAGTGGCTTGAGCCTGGCGTGGATGTTTCTGGTGGCGGCCGAGCTGATCGCGGCCACCAAGGGCTTGGGTTACCTGCTCAGCGACGGGCGCGAAACTTCACGGCCGGACATCGTGCTGGCGGCGATCATCGTGTTGGCGCTGTTGGGCAAGGTCACCGATGGCTTGCTGGCGGCGCTGGAGAAACGCTGCCTGGCCTGGCGTGACACCTTCACCGGGCAGGAGCAATGAGTATGCAGCCTTTACTGGACATCCATGTGACGCGTAAAAGCTTCGCCGACACCACCGTGCTCAAGGATGTGCGCCTGGCCTTGCAACCGCGCGAAGCCGTGAGCCTGCTGGGCCCCAGCGGCTGCGGCAAGAGCACCTTGCTGCGCATCGTCGCCGGCCTGGAAACCGAGTTCCAGGGTGAGTTGCGCAGCCCCGACGGCGAAGTGGCCTTTGTGTTTCAGGAACCCCGGCTGATGCCCTGGCTCACGGTGGAACAGAACATCGGTTTGAGCGATGACAGCCATTACGACAAGGTCTGGGTCAGGCAATTGATCGAGGAAGTCGGCCTCAAAGGCTTTGCCCAGGCGCTGCCTAAGGCGTTGTCCGGCGGCATGGCGCAACGGGTGGCCATCGCACGCGGCCTGTACTCACGTCCCCAGGTGCTGCTGCTGGATGAACCGTTCAGTGCGGTGGACGCGTTTACCCGCATGAAGCTACAGGACTTGCTGCTGCAACTGGCCGAGCACCATGCCATCGCGTTGCTGCTGGTGACCCATGACGTGGATGAAGCGCTGTACCTGAGCGACCGGGTGCTGGTGATGGACAACCGGCCGAGCAGCATTCGCCAGACGCTGGCGGTGGATTTGCCGCACCCACGGGATCGGCGCGACCCGCTGCTGGCCCGGCTCAAGGCATTGGCCTTGACCGAGCTGCAGCGTGCGCATGTGATCTAGATCACGCCAGTTTCTTGCGCAAGCTCACCCAATACCGCGTGCGTGCCTGCACTTCCAAGTCCAGTGTCGAGGCCAACAGGTCAAGAACGCGGTCGGTGTCATCCAGGCGAAAACTGCCGGTGACCCGCAAGGTTTCAAGACCAGGCTCCCAGCGCAGCACGCCGGGGCGATAGCGGGCAAGCTCGCGCAGAAAATCTCCCAGCGGTTGGTTCTGTGCAGTCAGCACTCCGTCACGCCAACCCAGTTGCAGTACATCGAACGGCACCCAGGCACCGAGTCCACTGGCCTTGAGCGGCGCTTGCTGGCCGCCCTGCAAGGTCGAGCTGTTGCCACTCAAATCCTGTACCTGCACGGCCCCCTTGAGCACCGACACCAGGCAGCCCGCCGCCAGTTGGCGCACGCACACCTGCGCCTGGCTGACCCGCAGCTGGCCATAGCGGGTGCGCAGTGTCATCGCCGCCGCGCCGGCGACATTCAGCGCCAGTTCGCCCTCGACCAGGGTGATACGCCGCTGCGCCATATCCACGTCCACGGCCGTGGCGGTATTGAGTTGCAGGCTGGCGCCGTCGGCCAGTGGCAGGCGCTTGCGCTCGCCGGTGGCGGTGTGCAGGTCGGCGCGCCAGGTGTCGATGGGCAATTGGCGGCTGATCAACCAGGCCGTCGGCAGCAAGGCGGCAACCCCCAACGCCCGCTTGAGCACGGCCCGTCGCCCCGGTTGCGGGCGGTCGAGGCTGGCCATCGCCAGTGCTTGGGGTAACTCGTTGAAACGCTGGCGCAGGGATTGGGCCCTTTGCCAGGTGTGCTCATGCTGCGGATGGCTGTCGCGCCAGTGCTGCAACGCCGCGTGATCACGCTCGGTGGCGGCGCCGGATTCCAGCAGCGCCAGCCATTGCGCGGCGGCGCGCGCAACGTCGCGGCTCACAGCTGCACCCGCAAACAGTGCTCATAGGCCTGGGCCATGTAGCGCTTGACTGTGCGCTCGGACACCTCAAGGCGTTCGGCAATCTCGCGATACCCCAGGCCTTCCAGTTGGCTCCACAAAAACGCTCGGCGCACCAACACCGGCAAACCATCGAGCAACTCATCCAGCGCTTGCAGGGTCTCGAGCACCAGCCAACGCTGTTCGGGGGACGGCACACAGGCTTCGGGCAACTGGGTCAAGGCGTTCAGGTAAGCCTGTTCCAGGCTGCGCCGTTGATGGAAATTGACCAGCAGGCGCTTGCCCACCGTCACGAGATAAGCCCGCGGCTCCTGTACCTGCGCGATCGGCTGGGCACTGGCCAGGACGCGCAGGAACGTGTCCTGGCTCAGGTCCGCTGCATCCCAGGCGTTGCCCAGCCGCCGGCGCAGCCAGCTTTCGAGCCAACTGCGGTGGTCACGGTACAGACTCGATAGCGTCAGTTCAGGGGCGTGCGTCGGGACAACAGCATCATTCATGGCAAGCAACCTGCGCGGCGCGAGTGAGTCTCAAATGAGATTCATTCTATTTAATATCGTGCCGTTGCACCATGCTCTTTTCAACGCTGCGTTTATCAGGAGGTCTCAGCGTCAAACACCTGCCCACGTCCCACAACACTGGCCGGAACCAATACCGCTCCCGGCGCGAGCACCGCATTGGCACCAATCCGGCACTGATCGCCCAGTAACGCGCCGAACTTGTCGCACCCCGTGCGTTGCAACTGCCCGCCCACCCGCACCAGCACTTCCTTGTCCACACGCTCGTTACGGTAGTTGGCAACGATGCTGCCGGCCTCCAGGTTGATGCCATGGCCGAGCACTGAATCACCGACAAAATTGAAGTGCGCCAGTTTGCTGCCACTGAACATAAAGGTGGTTTTCAACTCGGCACCCGGACCGATAATGCAGTGCGCATCCACCCAGCAACCGCCGCGCAACAGTGCACCGCTGGCAATAAAACACCGGGCGCCGATGATCAGGGGCGGCTTGAGCAAGGCCCCCGCCTCGACGATGGCGCTGTGGTGGATGGCGATTTCATCCTGGATGACGTACTCGTCGGCCGGCAGTTCGGTCAGCAATTGGCGAACGATGGCAGGCGCCTGCGTGACCAGCGCCCAGGGCGCCAGGTCGCCCCAAGGCCGCAAGGGGGATTGGTCGATACTGGCGATGTAGTCGGTGAGTCGGATCAATGCTGAACCCTCGAACACACAGAGAAGTTCGAAACGCTAGCATGATCAAACGCGCATGAGTACCCTGTCTCGCCGCGGCGCTCAGAGGCCGCGCTTGCGCAACCACTGCAGGAAGCCTTTCTTGACCGGCGCGACCGGCGCCTCCTGGGTCAGGGCCTGCGCGGCGTGCAGGCGGAAATCCAGCAGGTTTTTCATCGCATCGCCGATGTCTTTACGCGCGTCCAGGCACGGTGTCAGGTATTCCTTCTCGATGCGGTACAGCGTGCAGAACGTCTTGGCGGTAAAGTCCGCCAGGGTCGCCTGCTCCGTCAGAATCCCCGCCTCGCCGATCACCTCGCCCGGCCCCATGCGCCCGGCTTCGAATGCGTGCCCGCCTTTGATCAGCATCACCGAGACCACACCGGACTCAACGATAAACAAGTGATCGCTGACCTCGCCCGCCGGCAGGATCATCTCGCCGGCACGGTAGGAGTGCAGGGTCATGTTCTGGCTGAAGGTTTCCTTCTCTTCCTGGCGCAGGGTGGAGAAGATCGACGAGCTGTCCAGCAGCGCCCGTGCCCGTGAAGTCGCTACCGGTGTGGCGCTTTCGACCGCCGACAACAGGCTCACGCCCGCCGCTTGCAGATGCCGGAAGGCCAGGTCATACAGCTGGTTGCGCACTTCGCGCTTGAGCGGCATGGCGGGCACGAACCCACTGATTTCATATTCCACGCCGCCACTGGCTGATGTCTTGAATGCCACGCTCGGCGCCGGTTTGGCCAATAACGGTCGGCACCCCTGCATGGCGCGCTCCAGGGCTTCGATCACGGTTTGCGGGCGCGCATGGGGGCTGACCTGCAGGCTCACCGACAGGCCGAACATATCCGCCGGGCGCGAAAAGTTGATGATCTTGGCCTTGGCCGCCAGGGAATTGGGGATCACCGCCATGCTGCCCTGGGAGGTCTGCAGGCGCGTGGCGCGCCAATCGATATCGGTGACCCGACCTTCGGTGCCGTCGATGGAGATCCAGTCATCGAGCTGATAAGGCTTGGTGGTGTTGAGCACGATCCCGGAAAACACGTCGCTCAGGGTGCTTTGCAACGCCAGGCCGACGATGATCGCCACCGCGCCCGATGTGGCAAGCACCCCCTTGACCGGCAGGTCGAGCACATAGGCCAGCGCGGCGATGATCGCAATCAGGAAAATCACCGCACCGATCAGGTCCTGCAGCAGCCGCCCGGTGTGCCCCACTCGCTGCACCATCAGTGCGCCAAGCAACACCGTGAGCGTGCGCGCCGCAAACAGCCACCAACCGATCTGCAGCGCGGTCGCCGCCATGTGCAGGGCGGTATTGTCGGCATAGGGCGGCACCAGCATGGGGTTCATGCCGTCGTTGAACAGCACGGCGCTGAACACCGCAAAGATCACCAGGCGTGCGGCGAGTTTCCAGTTGGCGAGCGTGGGGGAAATGAGGCGCCACACAGCGATGTCGATGAGGACCAGCGCCAGGGCGCAGAGCATCGGGTGATCGGAGATAAATGAGGGCATCCAGGCGGCTCCAGAGCGAATGGCGGTGAAGATCGCATGAAATGAAGCTGTCGGGTATAGCGCAGAACAAAATATAGGCGCGGCGGTGCGACGATTCGACTTGCTCGCGAGATAGGCAATCCGTAGCAGCTGCCGAGCCTCGCCAAGGCTCGGCAGCTGCTACACGCAAGGCGTTCGCGAGCAAACCCACGATTGATATGGCGAGTCTTCTTAACTGTGCATCCGCCCGAACTTGCCCGACTGGAAATCCGCAAACGCCTGGTGAATTTCCTGTTCGGTATTCATCACGAACGGCCCATGCCCGACGATAGGTTCGTCAATCGGCTCGCCGCTGAGCAGCAGCACCATGGCGTCATCCTTGGACTCCAGCATCAGTTGCGTGCCGTCACGCTCGAACAATGCCAGTTGCCCCTGGCGTGCCACTTCTTCGCCGTTGACCATCACAGTGCCGCGCAGGATCACCAGGGCGGTGTTGCGCCCGGCGTGCAGGTCCAGCGTGACAGGCTTGTCGGCGTTGAGGCGCATGTCCCACACGTCGATTGGCGTGAAAGTGCGCGCGGGTCCTTTGACCCCGGCGAATTCCCCGGCGATCAAGCGCAGGCTCCCGGCGCCATTGGCCAGCGCCAGCACAGGAATATCACCGTCGACAATCGTCTGGTAGCCGGCCTCGGCCATTTTGTCCTTGGCCGGCAGATTGACCCACAGTTGCACCATCTCCAATGCGCCGCCTTTACGCGCGAAGTCTGCGGAGTGGAATTCTTCGTGGAGAATGCCTTTGGCGGCCGTCATCCATTGCACATCGCCAGGGCCGATCGTGCCGCCGGCGCCGGTGGAATCGCGGTGCTCGACTTCACCGTCGTAGACGATGGTCACGGTTTCAAACCCTCGATGGGGGTGCTGGCCGACGCCGCGGCGTTGGTCGGTCGGAGTGAAATTGGCCGGACCGGCGTGGTCCAGCAGCAAGAAGGGGCTGATGTGCTTGCCCAGGTTGTCGTAGGAAAACAGCGTGCGCACCGGAAAGCCGTCGCCTACCCAATGAGCGCGGGGGCTGGTGTAGATGCCGATGAGTTTTTTCATGGTAGTCCTCCAAAGTGCATATACCTTATAGACGACACCAATTTGGCGCTAGACGGCACAAACAGCCTTGACTGTCCCACTCATGGAACGAACTACCCGTTTATCCCACCACTGAGGCCAGCGCCCCGCGCCGTTCACGCAACAACTGGAACGCAACGAAGGCCATCACCGCAAACCCGGCCTGGATCATGATCATCGGCGTGGCACTGCCGTCGCGCAGGTGGCTCAACAACAGCCCGCTGCAGGTGGCGCCGAACATCTGCGCAAAGCCCATCAAGCCCGCCGCCAAGCCGGCGCGGTGCGCGTTGGGCATGACCGCACCGGTCACTGAACCTGGCAACACCAACCCACCGCCGAGCGTCGCCACGGCAATCGGGATATCCAGCCCCAGCACCGACAGGCCGAACACCCCGTAGATCAGCGCCGCCGACACGCCCCCCAGCGCCACCAATGTCACGCCCATTGCCACAATCCGCTGCGGCCCCAGGCGCATGATGTTGCGCCGCGTGTAGGTGGACCCCACGATCAACATCGACACGATCAAGCCAAAGTTGATGCCGTATTCCAGGCTATTGAAGCCCAACAGGTTGATAAACACCGCCGATGACCCGGCGATCACCGCAAACATCGCGCCGTAGGTGCACGCCAGGGCTACAGCGAACGCGCGGTATGGGCGGCCCTTGAGCACATCCAGATACTGCCCGCCCAGGGTGCGCCAGTGGCCGGCCTTGGGGTCCGGGTAGTGATTGCTTTCTCGAAAAAACAACAGCGCCAGCAGCAACACCGCGCTACCGATCGCCAGCCCAAGCATGATCGGCGCGCGCCATCCCACCAGCTTGATCAACAGGCCGCCGACCATTGGCGCGACGACGATGGCATACAGCATGCCGATCATGGTCAACGCCAGGGCCGGCCCCGCTTCGGCCTTCCACACATCGCGCACCACCGTGCGCGCCAACACCAGCGCCGCGCAGGCGCCCAGGCCTTGCAGCACGCGGGCCGCAATGAACTGATGAATATCGTTGACCAGCAGCATCGACAGGGTTGCCAACACATACAGCACCAACCCGCCGAGCAATACCGGACGGCGACCGATGCGGTCCGACAGCGGCCCGAACAACAACTGACCCAGGCCAAAGGCCGCGACAAACGCCGACAACGCCATCAGCGCCGAACCCGGCGGCGACACCAGCGCCTGCTCGATGGCGCCAAGACCGGGGATGATCAATTGGGTCGAGACTTCACCGAGCGCCGTCAGGGCCACCAACAAAAACAGCAGGTTTCGCGAGGGCGCCGGGGCGTTAGACATGGGGATCATCCGGGGGCTGGATTAATTTATATTTCGACCATAATATGCGTAAAAAATTATGTCCATAATTTTTTGCCCAATGTTTACCCCGGAGTCCGCCATGCCCACTCTTCCTCTGCGTCTTCTCACGCCCCTGGCCTTACTGACCATTCTCAGCGGCTGTAACAGCAAGGCCGATACCGCCGCCCAAGCGTCGCAGCCGCGCCCGGTACTTGCCGCCCATGTTCAAGCGGCCGGTAGCCAGCAAAGTGCCTACACCGGGGTGGTCGCGGCCCGTACCGAAAGCGACCTGGGTTTCCGCGTCAGCGGTAAGGTCATCGAACGCAAGGTCGATCCCGGCCAACATGTGTCCCGGGGCGACACCCTGCTGGTGCTGGACATCGGCGACTTCGAACTGGCCCTGCGCTCGGCCAGGAACCGCGTCAACGCCGCCCAGGCCCAACTGCGTCAACGCCGCGACGATGAAAACCGCTACCAGCGCCTGGCCAGTACTGGCGCCGTATCGAGGCAGATCTTCGACCAGTCAGCGACCAACCTGCGCGTCGCCGAAGCGGAACTGGCCGCGGCGCAATCGGACGCCAGCCAGATCGAAAACCGCCGCACTTACTCAGTGCTCAAGGCTGATGGCGACGGCATCATCACCGATGTGCGGGTGGATCGCGGCCAAGTGGTCGCCGAAGGGCAAATCGTCGCGCGGCTGGCCCATGACGGTGCTCGCGAGGCCATCGTCAACCTGCCGGAAAACCAACGCGACCGCGCCTCGCAAAAAGCCCTGGCGTTCCCCTTCGGCGGCGCCGATCAGGCGGTCAGCGCGACGCTGCGCGAGTTGTCCGCCAGTGCCGACCCGATCACCCGCACTTACCGCGCGCGCTATGTGTTGCACGGCGACGTTGCGCGGTTTGCCCTCGGTTCAACCATCACCGTACGCCTGCAAGGCGACGGCCAGGCCCAACAGACCAGCGTGCCCATCGGGGCCTTGCATGACGCGGGGCAAGGCACCGGTGTCTGGCTGATCGGTGCCGACAATAAGGTCAGCTTCGCACCGGTCAAGGTCGCCAGCCTCGGCCAGGAAGACGCCCTGCTCGACAGCGGCGTGAGCCCCGGCGCGACCGTGGTCGCCCTCGGCGCGCATTTGCTGCACAACGGTGATGCGGTGCGCCTGCTGCCCGCCCAGGCACTGGCCCTCAACCGCAAACAGGACCAATGATCATGCGCGGCATCAACCTCTCTGAACTGGCGGTCAAGCACCGCGCGGTCACCTTGTTTTTGATCATTGCGATCATCGCCGCCGGGATTTTCGCGTTCGGCAAACTGGGGCGCGCTGAAGACCCGTCCTTCACCGTCAAGGTGATGACCGTCACCGCCGCCTGGCCCGGCGCTACCGCCCAGGAAATGCAGGAACAAGTGGCTGATCGCCTGGAAAAACGCCTGCAGGAACTGGACTACTACGACCGTGTCGAGACCATCGCCCAGCCGGGTTTTGTGTCGATGCGCATGACCTTCAAGGAGTCCACGCGCCCCGGCGAGATCCAGGACCTGTTCTACCAGACCCGCAAAAAGCTCAGTGATGAAGCGGCGCGACTGCCCAGGGGCGTGATCGGGCCATTCTTCAACGATGAATATTCGGACGTGTACTTCGCGCTGTATGCCCTGGAAGCCGAACACCTGCCCCATCGCCAACAAGTGCAAATGGCCGAGGACTTGCGCCAGGGCCTGCTCAACCTGCCGGGGGTGAAGAAGGTCAATATCCTCGGTGAACAGGCGCAGCGCATCTTCGTCGAGTTCTCCTACGAGCGCCTGGCAACCCTGGGCATCAAGCCCGACCAGATCTTCGCCGCCCTCACCGCGCAGAATGCGGTGGCGCCGTCGGGCTTTGTGGAAACCGCTGGTGCCCGTGCGTATATCCGTATCGATGGGGCCTTCGACAGCCTCGCGCTGATAGAAAACGTGCCGCTGGTCGTCAACGGCCGCGTGCTGCGCATCGCCGACGTGGCCAGCGTCAGCCGTGGCTATGAAGACCCGCCCAGCTACCGCATCCGCCACCAGGGCGACCCGGCGCTGATGCTCGGCGTGATCATGGAGAAACACTGGAACGGCCTGGAGCTGGACAAAAGCCTCAAGGCCGAGGAAGCCAGGATCCAGGCCGACCTGCCCTTGGGCGTGAACTTCGCCAAAGTCTCCGACCAGGCCAAGAACATCAGCCTGGCGGTGAATGAATTCATGCTCAAATTCTTCGTCGCCCTGGCGGTGGTGATGCTCATCAGCCTGTTGGCCCTGGGCTTTCGCGTGGGGCTGGTGGTGGCGGCTGCGGTGCCGCTGACCTTGTCCATCGTGTTTGTGATCATGCTGATGACCGGCCGCGAGTTCGACCGCATCACCCTCGGCGCGCTGATCATTTCCCTGGGTTTGCTGGTGGACGACGCGATCATCGCCATTGAGATGATGGTGGTGAAACTCGAAGAAGGTTTCGACCGGATTCACGCCGCCACCTTCGCCTGGAGTTCCACCGCCGCGCCGATGCTGACCGGTACGCTGGTGACGATCATCGGCTTTCTGCCAGTGGGTTTTGCACGGTCGGGCGCCGGGGAATATGCGGGGAATATCTTCTGGATCGTCGGCTTTGCACTGATCTCATCCTGGCTGGTGGCCGTGGTGTTCACACCGTATCTGGGCGTGAAATTACTGCCGCAGATCAAACCGGTGCCCGGTGGCCACGACGCGATCTACGCCGGGCGTTACTACCAAAAACTACGCGGCCTGGTAGAGGCCTGCGTGCGCCAACGCTGGCTGGTGACCGGCCTGGTGGTGGCGGCATTTGTGTTGTGCGGGCTGGGCATGGGCGTGGTGAAAAAGCAGTTCTTCCCCAACTCCGACCGTTCCGAACTGATCCTTGAGGTGTACATGCCACCCGGCAGCGCCTTCAAAAGCACCGAGGCGGTGGCCGCGCAGCTGGAGAAAGCCCTGCTGCAGGAGCCGCAAACCTCGATGGTCGATACCTATGTCGGCGGCGGTGCTCCGCGCTTTTTCCTGTCGCT
The DNA here is from genome assembly GCF_036688725.1 of Pseudomonas lactucae. NCBI lineage: Bacteria > Pseudomonadati > Pseudomonadota > Gammaproteobacteria > Pseudomonadales > Pseudomonadaceae > Pseudomonas > Pseudomonas lactucae. The sequence goes on from NZ_JAQQPT010000015.1 coordinate 192,060, forward strand.
GAACCCCGAACTGCCCGACCCCGCCTTCGCCAAACTGATCGTGCAAACCCCCGATTCCCACGCCCGCGACGCCCTTAAGCTGCGCATGCGCGAGCGTATCGCCGCCGGTGAATTTCCGGCGGCACGGGTGCGTGTGACGCAATTGCTGTTCGGCCCGCCGGTGCCGTTCCCGGTGGTATTCCGTGTGTCCGGCCCGAATGTGGAGGTGTTGCGCGGCCTGTCCGAAGAGGTGCGCAAAGTGGTCGCCGCCAACACACTGACCAAGGATGCCTTCCTCGACTGGGGCGAGCGCACCAGCGGCTATCGCCTGGTGCTGGACCAGGACCGCCTGCGTCTGCTCGGATTCACGCCCGACGAGGTCAAGTCCCAGCTCAACGCCTTGCTCAGCGGCAACCCCATCACCGAAGTGCGCGAAGGCAACCGCACCGTCTCCGTGGTCGCCCGCGCCCAGGGCAGCCAACGCGAGAACCTCGGCAACCTCAATAACATGACCCTGACCAACAGCGCCGGCACTTCCGTACCGCTGGCCCAGGTCGGGCATTTCCAGGCGGTAATGGAAGAACCGATCCTCAAGCGCCGCAACCGCGCGAGCACCGTGGAAGTACGCGCCGATATCATCGACGGCGTGCAACCGCCCGACGTGGAAATGGCCGTGTACAAAGACCTGCAACCCCTGATCGCCACACTACCCGCCGGCTACCAGATCGACATCGGCGGCCCGGTGGAAGAAAGCGCCAAGGCCAACGTGGCCCTGGCGGCGCTGTTCCCGATCATGATCCTGCTGACCCTCACGGTGATCATGTTCCAGGTACGCTCCTTCGGTGTGATGTTCATGGTCTTCGCCACCGCGCCACTGGGCTTGATCGGCGCGGTGCCGACCTTGTTGCTGTTCAACCAGCCGTTCGGATTCAACGCGATCCTGGGGTTGATCGGTATCGGCGGCATTCTGATGCGTAACACGCTGATTTTTACCGACCAGATCCGCCAGAACCAGGACCTCGGCATGGCGATCCGCGAGGCCATCATTGAAGCCACGGTACGGCGTGCGCGGCCGGTGGTCTTGACCGCGCTGGCGGCGGCGTTGGCGTTTATCCCGTTGACGTTGTCGGTGTTCTGGTCGTCGCTCGCGTTCGTGCTGATTGGCGGCGTGCTGGTGGGCACGGTGTTGACGCTATTGTTCCTGCCGGCGCTGTGCAGTCTGGTGCTGGGGCGGGAGAAGACAAAGGTTGTCGAAACGTCCCACGTAAGCGCCGGATAAGCTCTACTCCCCTGCCCTGAAAACCTCTGCAAAGTCCCTCGCCTGAATACACAGTGCGAGGGAGTGCAGATGGTTTGTTTCGTGATGGCCCTGGTTGATGGGGTCGTGTCTTGATTCCGGTCATAGGCAAGTTTGTCCTGTCTCCCATGAACGCCAAGGCGCCGGACGTCGAAGGCGTCTTGCGTGATTTCCGGGTGTGCCTCAATACCTTTGATGACTGGGCCGAAAGCTTCTGGAGTGGCTCGACGCTTGAGGTGGAGCAGGTCTTCAAAGTCGGCGAAGAAGTTGCGTTGATCGCGCCGGTTTCTTCCAGAAAACCCAGCGCTGTCGTCGCCAAATGTGATGCCCAGGGGACGATGACCTTGGTGCACATGTTCGAAAGCACCCGTTTCGTGCCTATCGGCAATACGCCGGTGATGCTGCAAGCGATTGCTTCCAATGGCAGCCCTGTAGGTGCGCCGATTCATCGAACCATCGACTCCAGCGGCATTCTTGAAATCCAGGAATGTACCCGCGACCAGAAATACCAAATCACTTTTTATCCCAACGTTTCCAAGGATCACGTCAAGGCGCTGTATGCGTCTTATCAGTCGGTGATCGCGGGGCTGGAAACGGGCCTGCGTGATGAATGGGCCAAGACCTTCAAACCCCAGTGGGACGAGTTTGCCAAGGCCATATCCTGGGAGCGCAGCGCGATGCAGGGCGTGGCGTTTTCAAGCGGGTTGGCCAAGGCGCTGTACAACCTGTGGGATAACGTCACGCAGCTGTATGACCTGCTATCGGATCTCAAGGCCAACAGCGAAAAGTTGTTGGCGTACATCTCCCAGGCCGAACTCGATGAGCTGCTGGC